>NZ_JBFSUD010000105.1:0-12942 GCF_041467175.1 Vibrio sp. 10N.247.310.24 | reverse complement strand
TATCGCCCAAACTGGTTAAATTTTAACAGTGACAACTATCCTGCCAGAGGGGGGTCTCGTCTGAACCCAATCCCTGCCAACAAGGTTCGAGCGTCACTTTCTGTTAACCCAAAGCTGTGTGTCATCAAACTATCGAACATGGTGTCGTTGGTGTCTAACAGGCCAAAGTGTTGATCCAAGTATACGGTCGCCCCTAAGCGCTTAATGGATCCGATATAGTTCGAGTGTTGGCCGTGAATGGCTTTTAACAGTGTCGATTTTCCGCACCCATTAGCCCCAGTTAGATAACATCGTTCTCCCTGTGATAGAGAGAAGCTAATAGGAGCACTAGAACCAAAATTTAGGCGACACTCTTCAACGGTTAATAGTGAGTGTTTTTTAGTAGCATCCGCTTGTTGTAGGTATAACGCTTGTGGCTTCAGTTGCTCTTGTTGTTCTTTAAGAGATTGAAGTTTATGTTGGTTTTGATCCTTTAAGTTCCTGTGGCTTGTTGCCGATGCTCCTTGGGTTCGTCCTGCTTTATCTTTCATTGCATCCAATAATATCTTGGGTTGGCTACCTGATTTTCGGAGTCGGTTACCTTGAGATTCACGTTGTTGTGCTTTTTCCTTGTTAGTCTGAGCTTGGCGCTCGAGTCGCTTCTTCTCCGATTGGTGATGCGTTATCTGCTTGTCCAGTGCTTCACTTTGACTCGACATTTGCGTGAAGTAATCATCGTAATTCCCTTTATAGAAACGCATGCCCAAACTGTTGAGGTGATAGATCCCTTCCATGTGTCTCAACAAGCTTCGATCGTGACTGACGACAAGTACTTTTCCTTCAAACAACTGGCATTGTTCTAGTAACCAATTGCGCCCTTCGTTATCCAAATGGTTTGTAGGTTCGTCGAGAATCAGTATGTCGTGGTTTGATGCGAATAACCGATGAAGCTGTAAAAGGGCGAGCTGCCCACCGCTCAATGTATGGCACGGTGTGGTTAACCCACTGGTTATTTTCAATGTGGCTAAAAGTTGCTTTGTGTTCGCTTGTAAATCCCAATCCTCGCCAACGATATTGAAGTGCTGAAGTTCGCAGCTGCCTTGTTCTATGGCGTGTAATGCGTCTAACTTTTCGGCGATCCCCAAGAAGTCAGCAATGCTGGTTGTGCTATCTAATAGCTTTGAAGGCAACTGGGAGTAAAAGCCGATCGAGCCTTGTTTGGAAACACTGCCTGATGTGGGTTGTGTTTGCCCGATCAGTAACGAAAGCAGTAGTGATTTCCCGGCTCCATTTCTTCCAACTAGACCTGTCAGGCGCGTGTTCAGATGAAAGGTGATGTCTTTGAATAACCACTCACCAGTATCGAGTTGGAATGAGAGATTGTTGGCTAATATAGTAGGCATAAAATACCTCCCTTTACGTGTAAACGAGTAAAAGGGGTGAGGCGCTTTTCTACATAGACTCCAACATAGGAGTCTAAGAATAGATCGCCAAGACGTTACTTAGGTAGATGACCAATCAAAGATAGAAAAGCTGCGCTGAGATAATTTCTGTCTTTGAGGTACAGTTCTGCAAGATACATGTTGTCAAAATACGGATCTTTAAGAACTTGATTTGTCGCGAAAATAGATGACGAAGTAACGCCCACTAACCCCGAGTGTCCAAATGATTTTTATAAAAATAAATCGGATGTCAGGATGTTAGTACTTCATTATGGCGTTATTCTCTTTTGAAATGATGGTGGGATGTTACTGAAAGAGAGTGCTTAAAGTCAATATGGTGGTGTGATTAAAATGTATCCAAATAATTAAAGCGCCTCATGCCTATATATAGATATAGCCATGAGGCGCTTTAGAGTGTTCTTTGAAAGCAAGGGCTTCAACGAATGTGGAAATTACAGGTTTTGCCCACCGACGGCACGCCAGCACATGTCAAAGCTATCGCTGATGTACTTGGTTGACTGCTCTGATGGTAACTCATTCTGCTCAATCAACCAGTTTGCACAAATCAAAAAATGGCTATGGATGAAGTGCCTAACAAGGTTGATGTCTAACACCATCAGCTCACCGGCTTCTTGTCCTTTCAGAACGATTTCATCTAGCGATGCGAACATCTGTGAGACGATGACTTCTCGAGTTTGAGCCGTTGGGTCGAAATGAACATTGGTGAAAAACTTCATCGCAACTGGATTTTCTAGCGCCCATTCAAGCCCTGTGATCCACATGAACTTAAAGGCTTGGTAGCGATCTTGTTCAGCGATTTCTGTGTGCTGGTGAAGGGTAGAAAATAGCTCTATTTTCAGTTCACGAAACAGTTCATCAATCAGTAGAGATTTGTTCTCGAAGTGGTGAAACAGTGTCGCCTTTGCTACGCCTGCTGTTTTCGCTATTTGTCCGGTAGATGTGCCCTCGAGCCCTTGCTGAGAAAAGAGCAGGAGTGCAGCATCTAGGATTTTTTGCCTTTTCGTAATCATCTATTTAGTACTTTGAACAGAATCTTTTTAATTGGGTTGTTGTAAGGAGGGTGCATTAACTTGGTGAAGTTAATTTTTCCTCTACTTAGAACGGTTTTGGCATGGCTAAAGGTCTTGAAGCCTTCAATGCCGTGGTAGTGTCCCATGCCTGAAGGACCAATGCCACCGAACGGCGCATCTTCTGCCGCCACATGCACTAGCGAGTCGTTAATACAAACACCGCCAGAATGCGTATTCGATAAGAACTGTTCTTGGGTCTGTTTATCATGACTCATCAGATACAGAGCAAGCGGACGTTCTCTTGTTGTGATGTAGTTGATCGCTTCTTCAATAGAATCATAAGGCACAATCGGCAGAACAGGGCCAAACAACTCTTCTTGCATCGCAATCATGTCGTCGTTCACTTCGGTTAGAAGGTGTGGCGTCATTCTGTGGTTCACATCGTCTTGTGATTGCTCGGTGACAGTGTGAATAACCGCACCTTTAGACTGAGCATCTGCAATCACACCCTTCAAACGATTGTATTGGCGCATATCGATTACAGAGGTTAAGTCTTTGCTTTCAATACCGGCTTTGTAAAGCTTTTTGAAGTACTGCTTATAAGCCGTGATGAACGCGTCGACTTTTTCTCGTGGTAATAAGATGTAATCGGGCGCCACACAAATCTGTCCAGCGTTCAAGCTTTTTGCAAACAGGATGCGTTCAACGGCGTCAGCGACATCAAAGTCCGGATCAATAATCGTGGGAGACTTACCACCCAATTCTAAAGTTACTGGCGTTAAGTTGTTGGCTGCTGCTCTCATTACGTGCTTACCCACAGAGGTTGACCCTGTGAATAGAATATGATCAAACGGGAGTTGGCTAAATTTCGCGGAAACATCAGCTTCGCCTTCGATAATCGCAACCTGATCTTCGTTAAATCCTTCAGCCAACATCGCTTTTAAAACTCGGTTGGTCGCTGGAGTGAACTCAGACATCTTGAGCATTGCAGTATTACCTGCCGCCAGCGCCGTGATGAGAGGCCCTAAAGAGAGCATCACCGGGAAGTTCCAAGGAACAATGATACCGACAACACCCACTGGCTGATAATGAACGGTGATCTTCGCGGGTGTCAGCATTAAGCCAGCTTTTCTGCGAGATGGCTTCAACCACTTCTTAAGGTTCTTCATGCTGTAATTGATCTGGTGAAGAGAAGGGGTGATATCAGCAATCAAGCTGTCGTGTTTTGCTCGATGGCCATAATCTTCAGACACCGCATCAATCAATTGTCCTTGGTAGCGCATTAGCAACGCTTTTAATTTCGAGAGGTCTTTTCTTCTCTGCTCAAGCGCTGGATTAACATTACTGCGGTAGTGATCTTTTTGTCGGTTGAACATTTGATCCATGTCGTTGATGTTCGACGTGGTTGGTTCAAGGTCTAGATTATGGCTCATAGTATCCCCTAAATTCTAAGGCTGACCGATTGGTCGGTCGGTTGAATTTACAAGAAGATCGAATCGAATACAAGATATGCACGAGAAAAGTTCAATAATTGAGCGGCTACAACATTGAAGTGAGCGAGTTTTAGTTGGAAGAACGAAGTGTTTATAGGTATCGAATCACGGGATACAAGTTGTGTTTGTGATAGCGAGAGTTCAGATTGGGAAGTGCGCATATTTGTCACAACCCTGACTTAACTTGACCAGGTTAGCTAAGAATTTTATGTGTCTTTGGTATTTTATTCACCTGATTCTTTGTTAGAAAGTGCTTTAAATCTCATGCGCTTCAGCCTGTTTTTTGGCCTAAAACCTTGTAATACCTTACCTGTCACTTTAAGTCGGGGCGACGATAAAAAAACGTAATCGTAACCACAAATATCAATGGTTGGACTCACTCTTAATAATATCGGTTAATGCAGCCAACAAATCGTTTTCGAACGTTTTTTGTTGGGTTATACCTCGCTATTCCAATGAGGTATCTTCTGTCGATGGCCCTATAGTGTGAGGTCTCTAGAATTGGAAAATTCGGTTAATTTGGAACGCATCCGTGCTGAGTATAATGTAAAGCACTGGAGCCAAGGTTTTTATGGAATTGATGATAATGGTGAGGTGTATGTATCACCGAGCGAAACCGATCATCAAGTTCCGCTAAGTCAGATCGTAAAACAGTTAGAGCAGAGAAATATTGGTTTGCCTGCTCTTGTGCGTTTTCCTCAAATAGTGCATCAACGTGTGCACAATATCTGTAACGCATTCAACCAAGCGATCGACGAATATCAGTACGATAACCGTTACCTACTTGTTTACCCGATTAAAGTTAACCAACAGAAAGAAGTGGTTGACGAGATCTTAGCGAGCCAAGCTCAATTAGAGCAGAAGCAGCTTGGTTTAGAGGCGGGCAGCAAGCCTGAACTATTAGCGGTATTGGCACTGGCTCAAAAAGCGAGCTCTGTGATCGTGTGTAACGGTTACAAAGACAGAGAATACATCCGTCTTGCGCTTATTGGCGAAAAGCTAGGCCACAAAGTATTTATCGTTCTAGAGAAGTTGTCAGAGCTTGATCTTGTCCTTTCTGAAGCGAAAGCGCTTGGCGTGAAACCTCGTTTAGGTTTGCGTATTCGTCTTGCTTCTCAAGGCGCAGGAAAATGGCAAGCAAGTGGTGGTGAGAAGTCGAAATTCGGTTTGTCTGCATCACAAGTATTGACCGTTATTGAACGCTTGAAAGCAGAAGATCAGCTTGATGTTCTAGAGTTAGTGCATTTCCATCTTGGTTCACAAATGGCCAATATTCGTGATGTGCGAAATGGTGTGAGCGAAGCGGCTCGTTTCTACTGTGAACTGCGCGATATCGGTGCTCAACTGAAGTTCTTAGACGTTGGTGGCGGTTTGGCGGTCGATTACGACGGCACACGTAGCCAGTCTTCAAACTCAATGAACTACGGCTTGCTTGAGTACGCTCGCAACATCGTAATGACAGTAGGGGATATTTGTAAGCTCTACAATCAGCCGCAACCTGTGATCATTTCTGAATCTGGTCGTTCGTTGACTGCGCATCACGCTGTGCTTGTTACTAACGTGATCGGTACAGAAAGCTATTCTCCGGAAGATATGGCGGCTCCAGAAGCTGACGCACCAATGTTGCTTAATAACATGTGGAAGAACTTCTTAGAGCTAGATGCGGGTAATGATGACCGAGCGTTGATCGAGATCTACAACGACACGCAAAGCGATATCGCAGAAGCGCACAACCAATTTGCAACAGGCATGCTGAATCTTCAGCACCGTGCTTGGGCAGAGCAGATGTCTTTGCGTATTAACTACGAACTTAGCTCTCGTATGAGTACTAAGAACCGTTACCACCGTCCTATTTTGGATGAGTTGAGCGAGCGTTTAGCCGACAAGTTCTTCGTGAACTTCTCGCTGTTCCAATCTTTACCAGATGCTTGGGGTATTGATCAGGTATTCCCTGTATTACCTCTAAGTGGTTTGGATAATGCGGATGAGCGACGCGCTGTAGTACTGGATATCACCTGTGATTCTGACGGTACGATTGACCAGTATGTTGATGGCCAAGGTATTGAAACGACTCTGCCAGTTCCTGCATGGAACCCAGATGAACCATACCTGATGGGCTTTTTCTTAGTAGGCGCATACCAAGAGATCTTGGGTGATATGCATAACCTATTTGGTGATACCCACAGTGTAGTGGTGAATGTTGATGAAAGTGGTCAAGCGAATATCGACTACATCAATGAAGGCGATACGGTTGAAGACATGATGCGTTATGTTCACATTGATACGGATCTGATTCGTCAGAACTACAAAGATTTGGTCACGGCAAAAGTACCAGCACAAGAGCAGCAAAGCGTACTTGAAGAGTTAGAGCAAGGCTTGATGGGTTACACTTATCTTGAGGATTTTTAATGAACGATCTATTTACCAAACCAGATTACTCGCTGTACTCCAACGCGATGACTTTTATGCGTCGTCCATTGGTACAGAACCCAATTGATAACGATGCTGATGTGGTTGTGTTGGGCGCGCCGTTAGATATAGCGACGTCGGGTCGTCCGGGTGCTCGTATGGGGCCTGATGCGATTCGTCGTGCGTCGGTAAACTTGGCGTGGGAAGGCAAAAAATTCCCTTGGGACTTCAATGTATTTGAACACACCTCGGTGATTGATGCTGGCGATCTTGTGTTTGATTGCGGTGATGCTGAAGACTTAACTCAGCGTTTAGAAGCAGCCGCTGATGCGATTCTAAACAGTGGTAAAACACTGTTAGGTTTAGGTGGCGATCACTTCATTACACTGCCTTTGCTAAGAGCATACGGCAAGAAGTACGGTGAGATGGCTCTGATTCATTTTGACGCGCACACTGATACTTACAGTCAGGGCAGTCGTTACGATCACGGCACCATGTTCTACCATGCGCCAAATGAGGGGCTAATCTCGCCTGAGTATTCTGTGCAAATAGGTATTCGTACAGAGTATAAGCAGGAAGGTCACGGCTTTAATGTTATTAATGCGATGCAAGCGAATGACATGAGCGTGGATGAGATCATTGCTCAAGTAAAAGGTATTGTTGGCGACAAACCTGTTTATGTAACGTTTGATATTGACTGTCTAGACCCTGCGTTTGCTCCGGGTACTGGGACACCAGTGTGTGGTGGTTTGAATTCAGATAAAGTGCTCAAAATCATCCGTGGCTTACAAGGTATCAACATGGTTGGTATGGATGTAGTAGAAGTGTCTCCAGCCTATGACCAAAGCGAAATTACCGCTCTAGCTGGTGCAACTATCGCACTTGAGCTGCTTTACGTTTGGACGGCAAATCGTTTAACAAAATAAAATAGTTAGCGAGCCATGTTGAACGTGACAATCTCGTTTTACAGATAAACACCATATTGCGGTACATGATCTTCTAAAAGCCGCCCGAGTTAAACTCGGGCGGCTTTTTTGTATCTATTGTTTTGTCCTAAAACGTATTCCTTTTGATATGTGTATATCCAATGATAAGTCATGACTATTGTTCCTCCATAGCACCTTAATATGTTGATGGGCATATATGAAATTGGGGAAATATACGCTTAATAAATGGTTTTTCATCCGCTTTGTGCTGAACATTGTCTCAAGTTTGGGACTACTCTCTGCTTTATTGCTATCACATCGTTTGCCTCAAGCAATGTCTTATATTCGCTCATGATTTATCTACTTTATTCCTGTATATCTTTATAGGATTAAAGAGATGTAACATCGCTGTGAGTTTATTTGCATATAAATCAATGCACTACTAACGTTTAATTTGTGTTTTAGAAATCCATAGAGAATAAGTGAATTTGTGAAAAGGAGTCTCTTAGCACAGACATGGCATTTTTTATGGGGAAGACTAGGCTTAACAGTAAGTAAACTATAAAAAAAACAGGTTAAATACTTATCTCTTTTCAACTCGAAGAGGCACAACAAAAGATTGGCCATTGATGAGGGGTAAGTATGAATTTGATTAAAGCCTGTAATGATTAACAAAAATAATTTGTACAGCTCTAGATAAGAGTGCTTGTGATAACGGGGGATATATGGATATTGAGGTTTCGCGCCAAGCTGCGGTTGTTGAAGCAGTAAGTGGGGATGTGGTTGTAGTAACACCTGACGGCAGCCCAAAAAAAGTTCTAGTTGGCGATATCATCCGTGAAAATGAGATAGTCATTACCGCAAATAATGCAGAACTTGTATTGGGAGTTCCAAATGGTGAGGTTCTGGTTGGCGATAATTGTGTTGGATGTATTGACCAAGAATTGTCTTGGGCAGATGCCCCAATCGCCGGAGAGGTCAACTTCGATTTAGAGCAATCTGACGACGGAGCCTTTACTGACGATGATATTGCGGCAATCCAAGAAGCTATTTTAGGCGGCGCCGATCCTACTGAAATTTTGGAAGCAACGGCTGCTGGTGAAGGGCTAGGCTCTGCAAATGCTGGCTTTGTTACGATTGAATACAATAATATTCAAACTCAGCCCTCGACATTCTTTGAGACATCAGGGCTTGCGAAAGAAGAGGTAGAGGAAACTCGAGAGGAATTTAGAACGATCACACGTTCAGCTGGTGGTCAATCGATCAGCGAATCAGTCACTGAAGGTTCTATTTCTGGCAATACCTACCCCCAATCTATTACGACCACAGAAACGATTATTGCGGGCAGTTTAGCTCTAGACCCAGATTCTTTTGTCCCAGACACACTCTCCCTTGCTTCACTCCTAAGTGAGCTTAATAACGACATTACATCAAGCGGCCAAGTTGTCACGTTTACTTACGACTCGGTAACGAATTCCATTGTTGGTGTTCAAGGTACTGACGAAGTATTACGTATCGATATTGATGCTACTAGTGTTGGCAATAATATCGATATCTCATTAACCACCACGATTTCTCAATCTATTGATCATGTTCCGTCTATCGGTGGTGGGCAGGTTTCTTATACTGGCGATCAAATTAACTTTGCTTTTGATATTCAAGGTGAAGACTCCGCAGGAAACCCAATAGCATCACCAATTAATGCGCTGGTTACTTTATTTGACGGAGTGAATCCGTCTGCTGAAAGCGTGAATATCAATAATGTAGAAACGAGTAGTGCACCTATTGAAGGCACTTTTTCTAATATTGGAAGTGATAAACTTCAATCTGCTGTCTTTGATGCAAGTGCGTTAGAAGAGTTTGATGGGCTGCTCAGTGATAACCAAAATACGGTTGCAAGACTGTCTGATGACGGAACAACGATCACTCTGTCTATTCAAGGGAGAGGTGAGGTTGTTCTCACAATCTCCCTCGATACCGATGGCACATATAATTTCCAACAGTTTAAACCAATAGAAGAAGTGAGCTCCGACACGCTTTCATTCTCTCTACCGATTACGGTTACCGATTTTGACCAGGATGTCGTAACGAATACGATTAAGGTTGATATCTCTGATGGTGATAGCCCGTTCATTATTAATGTTGATGGCATCGATGTTGATGAGTCAGGCATTGTTGGTGGCTCACAAGAAGGAACAACCCCAGTAGGTGGTATTGGCAGTATCACAGCAAGTGTTTTTGAAAGTGACATTATTGACCATTACGAACTTGAACCGACTGAATTTAATACAGCGGGAGCCTTGGTTTCCAATGGTGCTGCCGTTCAATTAGAGTTAGTTAGTCAAACCAATGATGTGAGAACGTATGAAGGTTATGTTGAGGTCAATGGATCTCGAATTACGGTCTTTGACGTTAAAGTCGATAGTCCATCATTGGGGAATTATGAATTTACTCTGTACGAATCGCTTTCACACCAAGGTGCTGAAGGTGAGTTGCTAACCTTTGTATTGCCCATTTACGCGGTTGACGCGGATGGTGACCGCTCTGCACTGTCTGGTGGGTCAAACACACCAGAAGCTGCTGAGATCTTAATCAGTGTAAAAGATGATGTGGTCGAACTCATCGATAATGTCGTTTCCGTCGATGAACCGACTTTGGCGGGTGATACTGTTGTTTCTTATAATCTATTCAACTTTGAGGGTGCGGATGGTTCGACAATCCAATCATTGTCTTACGATGGGGTCGCATACAAGTTAGACCAAAATCTACTCCCAGATGCGGCACAAACTTTCCCATTTACAGAAGGGGTTGCAACGATTTCACTCAATGGTGATTTTAGTTTTGAAGTCGCTCGTGATATCAACCACTCAAGCAGCGAAACCATAGTAAAACAATTTGCCTTTTTAGCTGAAGATGCTGATGGCGACGAGAGCTTTTCAACGCTTGATCTTAGTATTACTGATGGCCAAGATCCGGTAATTAACCTAGTTCCACCAGTGACATTATCTGAAACGAATCTTGGTGATGGATCTTCGCCAAGCGGAAATGCGGTTAGCGCCACTGAAACGATTACGTTTACAGCCGGTAGTGATGATGTCGCGAGTTTTCGAATTGATCCAAACTTGTTCAATTCTAATGATACGCTCAAATCGAATGGGCTTGTCGTTGAACTCAAGGAAGACCCCCAGAACTCAGGTACTTACATAGGTTTTGTTAACGATGGGGTAAACCCTGATGTCCCAGTATTCACGATTAGCTTTTCTACAAGTACATTAGGGGAATACACCTTCACGCTGCTTGAAGCGTTAGATCATGAAGATGGCCTTGCAAATAACGATCTGAGCTTTGAACTGCCTGTTTATGCCGTGGACACTGATGGCGATAGCTCGCAAATTTCCCCGCTTACAATGACCATCGGTGATGATGTGCAAATCATGAAAGATGGTGTGCTCAATATTGTTGAACCGACGGTTGCGGATTTGGCTGCTGGTAAGGTGACGACTGCCACCATTGATGTGATGCCTGATCAGAGTGCTGATGGCGCGACCATTACCCAGATCACGTATGATAATACCGTTTACACCTTGAATCAGGGCTTAACGGGAGAGCAGCTTATCACTGTGCCTGAGGGAAAGCTGTTTGTTACCCTTGAAGGTGAAATACGCTTTGAACCCAATCGCGATTTAAACCACACAAGCAGCGAAGATATCGTTAAGACGATCGTGGTGACGTCAAGTGACTTTGATAAAGATCCGGTGACATCCACCGTTACTTTGACCATCACCGATGGTGATATTCCAATCATCAATACTATTCCAAGCGTCACGCTATCAGAATCTAACCTTACAGATGGCTCGGCAGCAAGCAATGTTCCTGTGAGTCAAACTGAGACTATTCAGTTTACCAATCAAAGTGATGATGTCGTCAAGTTCCGTATCGACCCTGCTCAATTCAACACGAACGACGCGCTTAAATCGGGCGGGTTGGTCGTTGAGCTTAAAGCTGATCCAAACACGACTGGTGCGTATATCGGCTTTGTGAAAGATGGAGCCAACCCAGAAGTTCCTGTCTTTACTATTAGCTTCTCTACCAGCACGGTGGGTGAGTACACCTTTACTCTACTTGAAGCATTAGATCATGCTGATGGCCAAGCAAATAATGAATTGAGCTTTGATTTACCCGTTTACGCGGTCGATCGTGATGGTGATGATTCATTGATGTCGCCGTTGAAAGTGACGGTCAGCGATGATGTGCAAGGCATGCAAAACCAAACGTTAACCATTACTGAGCCAACGGTGGCTGATTTGGCTGCTGGTGTTGTTACGACTGGCACTGTTGATGTGATGCCAGTGCAAAGTGCAGATGGTGCAACAATCACTCAGTTCGTTTATGACGGACAACTTAGAACATTGGTTCAAACAGATACTGGTGAGCAGCGGTTTGGTTTCACTGAAGGGACGTTAGTCATCACCCTGCAAGGTGAAGTGCGCTTTGAACCCAATCGCGATTTAGTTCATACAAACAACGAAGACATCGTTAAAACAATCGTAGTGACGTCAAGTGACTTTGATAAAGATCCGGTGACATCCACCGTGACTTTGACCATCACCGATGGTGATATTCCAATCATCAACACCATTCCAAGCGTTTCTTTATCGGAATCCAACCTTACAGATGGCTCGGCAGCAAGCAATGCTCCTGTTAGCCAAACTGAGACTATTCAGTTCACCAATCAAAGTGATAATGTAGTCAAATTCCGTATCGATCCTGCTCAATTCAACCCGAACGACACACTTAAATCGAATGGGTTGGTCGTTGAGCTTAAAGCTGATCCAAATACGACTGGAGCGTACATCGGCTTTGTGAAAGAAGGAGCCAACCCAGAAATTCCTGTCTTTACGATTAGCTTCTCAAGTAGCACGGTGGGTGAGTACACCTTTACTCTACTTGAAGCGTTAGATCATGCTGATGGCCAAGCGAATAATGAGTTGAGCTTTGATTTACCCGTTTACGCGGTAGACCGCGACGGTGATGACTCATTAATGTCGCCACTGAAAGTGACGGTCAGCGATGATGTGCAAGGCATGCAAAACCAAACGTTAACCATTACGGAACCAACGGTTGCTGATTTGGATGCTGGAATGGTGTCGACAGGCACTGTCGATGTAATGCCAGTTCAAAGTGCTGATGGCGCGACCATTACTCAGTTCGTTTATGACGGACAACTTCGGACATTGGTTCAATCTAATACGGGTGAGCAGCGGTTTGATTTCACCGAAGGGACGCTAGTTATCACCCTGCAAGGTGACGTGCGCTTTGAACCCAATCGCGATTTAGTTCATACAAACAACGAAGACATCGTTAAAACAATCGTAGTGACGTCAAGTGACTTTGATAAAGATCCGGTGACATCCACCGTGACATTGACGATCACTGATGGTGATATTCCAATCATCAATACTATTCCAACCGTTACGCTATCAGAATCTAATCTTGCCGATGGCTCGGCAGCAAGCACCGTGCCTGTGAGTCAAACCGAGACTATTCAGTTTACTAATCAAAGCGATAATGTGACGAGTTTCCGTATCGATCCTGCTCAATTCAACCCGAACGACACACTTAAATCGAATGGGTTGGTCGTTGAGCTTAAAGCTGATCCAAA
>NZ_JBFSUD010000104.1:0-13412 GCF_041467175.1 Vibrio sp. 10N.247.310.24 | reverse complement strand
CCCAGCCAAATATCCGTTCAGGTTCAAGCAATAATGCTTATCCGAACGGCATTAAAGCAAGTCATTGGCGTTTGAATCGGTATTCGGTTCAGAGTATGACTTAGATGCAGAAAAGGTATAAAGCTCGACATGTGATTCTTGAGATCGTTCGATGATCGAAGCGGCTTCCAATGGCCAGCCAAAGGTTCGCCCGCCCCATAGAATGTAGTCTTCTTGGGATGTAAACCAAGTGATGATCTCTTCGGCGTCGGATGCTTTAAAGCGGTTTATTTCCATATCCTTCTCTCTTCCTTATCGTGTGTCTTTTTTTATAAGCCGCTAAACTTCCGCACCCAACTGATCAAGAAAGTCACGCATGTACTCGGTGCGTTTGTTGGCTTCCAATTTGGCTGATTTTGTATTCATGGTTTCAGCGAGCTTAAACAGTTTCACGTAGAAATGGTCGACGCTGTAATGCTTGTCATCCAAGTCACGCTGCTTCGCAAACGGGTCTTCGTGGTTATACAGCTCGGCGTTAAAGCTTTGACCTACGTACAGGCAGCGAGCGATACCAATCGCACCGAGAGAATCTAGGCGATCTGCATCTTGAACAATCTGTGCTTCCAAGGTTTCTGGTGTGATGTTGGCGCTGTAACTGTGAGTGACAATAGCGTGATGGATTTCGTCGAGGTAGGACGCAGGATACTCGATAGATTTGAGATAAGAGATAGCCTTGTCTGCCGCCATTTGTGAGCTTTGAGCGCGGTCTGGGTGGTTCTTCGGAAAGGTGAAGCAATCATGAAGGTAAGCGGCAGGAAGAACGACCTCATGCTTAGCTTGTTCTTGAGCAGACAAAGCCTTGGCGGTTTTGACTACGCGTTTGATGTGGCTGATGTCGTGCGCTGCATCTTGTGTCATTTCTTGTTGCGCAAAATCAAGCAGTTGGCTTTCTAATTTTTCTATCACGCGTCCCTTTCTCCATTTTTAGACGTTATCAATGTTGCTTATCGTTCAGTGTCGTTTCATATCGACTTTAACAGTTTCAAGCGCGAGTTTTTATCTTTTATAAAAGGAATACCCACAAAAAAACCGACTCTGTGAGTCGGCTTAATAGAAAGGTTATCCTGTGTTGATTAAAGCGTTAACAACGGTTCAGAGCCTAAGCTGCAGCTTGTTGAAGCTGTGCTAACACATCATGCAAAGAAGGGCTGATGGTGTGCCCAAGCGCTTTTACTTCGTCACATGGCTCTACTAAATCAGGGATCTGGAAGCTGATCATGTTCGCTGCCATTGATGCGCGAATACCGTTGTTTGAATCTTCAAACGCTAGGCAATTTTCAGGTGCAACACCTAAGCGCTCTGCCGCTAGCAAGTAGATCTCTGGGTGAGGCTTACCATTGGTGACTTCACAGCCTGTGCTTAACGAAGCGAAGTAAGAATCTAGGCCAGCCAGTTCAAGCTTCTTTTTCGCGATATCAAGCTGAGTGGAGGTCGCTACCGCGATTGGAATGTCGTTTGCTTTAAGCCATTCAAGTAGTTCGATAACACCATCTTTAACTGGGATTGCTTGGTGCTTAACAACCGCATTGTAGCGAGTGCGCCATTCGGTGTTCAGCGCCGGGTAATCTAACCCTTCGCCGTAGCCCTTTCTAAAAATCTGTTCGATGGTTTTTGCGTTACAACCAATGATGCCTAAGTAAACATCTTGCAAGAACGGAACATCTTGCGCGTGACATGCTTCTTCAAAAATCTGCATACAAAGTCTCTCGGTGTCGAGTAACAGTCCATCCATATCAAAAATAGCAGCTTGAAAATTCATATCCGTGGTTCTTTATGTGTTGTCATCGTGAGGGCGAGTATTTTGACATAGTGTCTCGGGATAGGCGAGTCAGTGTTCAGTAAGAATATGCTTAGTTAGATAGGAAGTATGCTTCTGGATGGCTTTGTATATGATTGATTATGAATGAAATAATATCGTTAAGTTATGAGTCTGGTATTTTATAGGCCATACAGATCTAACAGTCACAATAATGGTTATCGAACATAACAAATTTAGATTTAGAGTCTGTCTTCCTATTACATTTCATAAACTTACGGTTCAGTTAGCGTGACCATAATCTTAGAAAAAACAATTTGTGAGAGTCCGCAATCATAGTGTGACCAAGCGATAAGTAAATGGCGGAACTTAGGGACAAAATATCATTAGTCCACATTTTTAGAGGGTTGCTTATGTTGTATTTTGAGTTTCTATTTTTATTAGTCGTACTTTATATCGGGTCTCGGTATGGCGGTATTGGGTTAGGTGTTGTTTCTGGTATTGGCTTGGTTATCGAGGTGTTTGTCTTCAAGATGCCACCAACGTCTCCACCTGTCACCGTAATGCTGATCATCCTCGCTGTTGTTACCTGTGCTTCTATTCTTGAAGCGGCTGGTGGCTTGAAATACATGCTGCAAGTGGCCGAAAGGGTACTGAGAAAGAACCCGAAACGCGTCACCTTGATAGCACCGTTCGTGACTTACTCGATGACTTTCCTATTGGGTACTGGTCATGCGGTTTACTCCATCATGCCTATCATCGGCGATGTTGCACTGAAGAATGGTATTCGTCCTGAGCGCCCAATGGCGGCTGCATCTGTTGCGTCGCAACTGGCGATTACTGCATCTCCAATCTCGGCAGCAGTGGTTTATTACCTCGCGCAACTTTCTGATATCCAACACTCTATTACTCTGCTTTCTATTTTGATGGTGACGGTTCCTGCAACGCTGTTCGGCACACTTTTACTTTCTCTGTATAGCTTGAAACGTGGTAAAGAACTGAACGACGATCCTGAATACCAAGCGCGTCTAAAAGATCCTGAGTGGAAAAAGCGCATCGAAAGCACCACTGCGACGTCTTTGGATGAAGTGCTGCCAACTTCGGCGCGTAATGCGGTATTGATTTTCTTATTGTCGATTGTGGTGATTGTTATCGTGGCGATGGTGCCTGAGATCAGAACCATCGTAGACGGCGATAAGCCAATTAAGATGTCGGTGATCATCCAAATGATGATGCTCTGTTTCGGCGGTATCATTTTGTTAGCGACCAAAACTGACCCGCGTGACGTGCCAAACGGCGTGGTATTCAAATCGGGTATGGTGGCAGCGATTGCTATCTTCGGTATCGCTTGGATGTCGGATACCTATTTCCAATACGCAATGCCTCAGTTCAAGTCGGGCATCGTGGAAATGGTGACTAACTACCCATGGACGTTTGCGCTAGCGCTATTCATCGTATCAGTTGTGGTGAACTCTCAAGCCGCTACTGCACGTATGATGCTACCGGTTGGCCTTGGCTTAGGGTTAGACCCAGCATTGCTTATCGGCTTAATGCCAGCGGTGTACGGCTACTTCTTCATCCCGAACTACCCATCAGATATCGCAACGGTGAACTTCGATGTGTCTGGCACCACTAAGATTGGTAAGTGGTATTTCAACCACTCATTCATGTCAGTGGGTTTAATCGGTGTCGTCGGCGCATGTTGCTTAGGCTACGCTCTCGCACAGATTTTTATCGCTTAATTAAGCGATAGCGAAATAACAAACAAAAACAGCGCCTAATTTGGCGCTGTTTCTATTTGTTCTGTTTGGACGTATTAATTCGAACCTAGGTTTCGAATTAATAACCAATATTAACGAGGCTCAAAAGCCAACGACTGAATCGCTTCTTCTATCGTTAGGAAGTGGATCTTCATCAGGCACACTTCTGCTTTCTGGAACTCGTGATTTCGAATCAGTTTGGTTACGCTTTCAACTGAATACTGGTCTGCTCGTTTCGCTAGAGAGAGTTGGTTTGAGCCCGATTGCAGCGAATAGCTGTCGCCCTCTGAATCAATGAGGTAATCATCTTCGCCCAAGATCATATCTGAGCATTCGGCTTGAAATTCGTGTTCGGATGCGACGTAAATAAGCTCATCGTCCCCGTCGAGTTTTACCAAAGATGGCCAACTGATCATTACTGCCTCTCAATCATGGATGTTGAAATGTATGTCTGGACTATAAACAGTTTTGAAGATTGGGTCATCTATTGTCCTATCTGACCCAAACGTTACTTACTTAAAGATCGCCCTAATGGTGCAAAATAGCCTTGCATCGCATTGTAGATTTCCATTCGATGTGTGAGATCTGGATAGAGAGGGAACATGTCTGGCTTGGTTGTGCCGTCGACGAGATACGAGTTTTCTATATCTGAGCAGGATTCAATCGCAGATTCAAACGCGCGGGCCATCATCTCTGTGGGCAATGAGAAGTAACGAGCCGACGTTGCCTGGTCTGCAATAACACTTCGTGCCACGTAATCGTGTTTGTCTAGGTTATTGTCGCTGAGTAGTGTGGAATCGAACACAGACATCAAACTTTCGTTTAATGGATGAGGTCGTACCTTTCTATCGTGTAACCAACAGTCACTGGCGAACAAGATTTGCTTGCGAGGGCCAGAGGTATCGCCAATCTCAAATGCTTTCTCTGCGATATAGTGGTCAAATGCATGCCAGAACTCATGCGCTAACGCACCGGCACCTGCGTTCTTAGCTAGAGCGAGTTCTCTTTGATTTGGTGCGTAGTGTGCTTGTACACCCTTTCTTCCACCACTGCCGAACGCTAAGCCTAACGTCCCGCGAAGGCCAATTGCTTCTGGTGGCAAAGCCAAGATGTAAGCCAAGTCTGCTAACGAGTCGAATATCAGATTTGCAGCGAGCTCTTTCTCTTCTTTCGTTACCCAAGCGCCCACACGAATGCTGCCCATACCGAAGGTCTGTTTGATGTCCATGAATGACACCTGATCGCCATGTCGGTAGTCTGGGCCTTTGCGCGTTTTGTATTTAAAGTGGGTTAACTTCAAAAGGGTCCTTGGAAATAGATGTAGTTTAGCGCTGTTGTGTGGTGCACAGGGTTAAGTTGGGAAAGTTAGCACCTTTGTCAGTAAATTACCGAACAAAATGAGTGAGATTGTGTTCGAAAGCCTCCCATGAGGTTGGGTTGCCTTCGTGGGTCAGTGGAAATAGTGCCCTATTTGGTTTTGCATAGCTTAAACGATGTAACCTCTGCGTGACATGATAACTGTCTAGCCCTGAAATTGTGACTAAATCTAACGCTTCTAAATCTAGGTAGCCGTCCGGCATCACAGCACGTTTTGGCGCGTGAATTGTAACAATTTCACCAATCAACATTTGAGTTTGGTTACTTTCAATTGTTATCTGCTCTTTGAAGGCTAAGCCTATTTTCAGAGGGCTTTCCAAAACAAACGGAGCAGGGAACACATCATCGTAATAGGGCGTGAGACCGACCGCGTTAAATTCTGAGACTGATTTAGGATAACGAGCGGAAGTTTGATGAGCTTTTTGAACAAAGCCCGCCCCTATACTATTGATAGTGAAGTGTTGAGTTTCTAGGATATTTTCTAGTGTATGACGGCGACTTTCCGCAGTCCGGATGATGAAGCCAAGTAAAGGTGGATTCGACCCCAAATGAACCACGGAGCTCACTACTGCAAGATTTTCTAGCCCTTGCTTGTCACAGGTGCCAATAAGGTTTGCGCTTTTAAACCCCGATAAGGAGTTAATTAAACGAGCGCGCTCACGCTGGTCCATTGCTTTGATATCTTGTCTTGAAAGGGTCATTGCCTTCATATCTTCTCTTCTTCTCACTTTTGTTTTCGACGACTTGTTTACTAACCAAACTAAAACATATCTACGCAGCATCGCTTTATTCCGATCATCCAGTTTGAATAAGTGGTTGTGAAAGGAGGATTCTTTTAGAAAATTGCAATTTTCTTGAAATTAAATGTGACACTGTAGCTTAATTTGTTGTTGCAGCGGTTTGCTATTGAGCGATACCATGTACGGCTATTTCTTTGGTAAAGATGTAATTATGTCAGATGAAAAGCTCGCGCTAGAGTGGATGCGCCAACAAGCGCATAGAATTGATCCATATGTTATAAATCCATCATTTGATGAATGCGTTGAGTTGCTTGAGCCTGCCTTTAAGAAGGGCAAGAGTGTCGCGCAGCTAAAATATCTATTATCAGAAGCGGATCGCCGAGCGGGAGCTGCCGAACGTAAACATGCTGCTTTAAAGTTTGCTAAAGAAAAAAGCCCAAAGGCAGGTCAAAACCTTCGTCTGCAAAGCAAACTTCAACAAGTTCAATTGGCATTAAAGTTAGCAACTGGCGATAACAACATGACCATATCGCAGTTCTGCTCTGAGTATGATGTCAGTAAGCGAGACGGCAACGAAGCGTGGAATGAAAAGTTGGTTGAGCAGAATAATAAGAAGTGATTTCGTGATGACGTATATGGTTTAACTGAAGATCCGACAAGATTCACTTGCTTATGTATTCATTTAAAATCCTACCAATAAATGTTGCTCAACGGTATTTCAAAAGCCTGAAGATCTTCTTTTCAGGCTTTGCCAACAGCTAGCCACTCATCAGTTCCGTCTTAGTCGTTAACCACGTCTAAAAGTACCGATGAGTGAATATCAGGTATCAAGGTCGAATGTTGTTGAAACTGACCTTTTGCGTTCCATCACTCTGATTCTCTAATTTAATTACATCTCCTTGATAGTAATAAGGTTCCATTGGCATCTTGCTGTTGGTTGGCCTTGCGTAGTGAAGTACAGCGGATTTACCTTCCTCTTGTCGAGCATATAAATAGCCAATCAGCGCATGTTCAAATTGGTGGTAGCCATTGCCCCAATGGAAAGCTTTAGTACGCTTAGGCTCAAGCCCAACGCCACCGTACTTATGATCTACCCATACATCATGAAAGGTGGGCAGGGTGTATTGCAGTACGTCTTTCATTGAACCATCGATAAGCGATACCGTCATCGCAGCTTGATCAAGCTCAGCCCATTCCCATGATGACGCCCATTGGCTGTGAGGTCTGCTTTGCCAGCCCGTGATATCTTGCCCTTGCCACATTTTCTGAAGTCGCTCGCCAAAGTAGTTAGATACATTGGCAAAATCTTTTTGATATTGCGCCTGAGCCAAAGTGTGTTTCATACCGTCTAAACCAAACTCAGACCAATCGGAATTTTTTAATGCATGACCAGTTAGATAGGTCATCCAATACGCTTTAATGGTGTGCCCAAAATCATTATGATTGGCATTCGGCATCATTGCCGCTTTGTCGTGAATTGCGCCGTAGAAGCGTTGTTCATCTTCAGAGTGGTAGTGATCAATCATGGCTTGCGTGAGCCAGTTTAAGTCATCAAGCCATTTGGCTTTGACGGGCTCTTTGAGCAGAGGAGCGACTAACAACAGGTAGCCGTTTATTTGATCAAGTTGCGCGACCAGTTCACGTCGTTTTGCACTGCCATCTTCACCGTCGGCGAGTACCCAAGCAAGACCGCTGTTGTCGCTAAGTCTATATTTATCAAAGATAAAAGCTTGTTGGGCGATGAGTGCTTCTTCTACCTTTTTGTCTTGGGTCAGGTAGTAGTACATCGCGAGTCCAACCAGCGCATACGCTTGATCTTGAGAGGTACGTTGCTGCCAATCTTGACCCGCTTTTCCCTCTTTTATGTAGCCAATAAAGCCACCATTTTTCTTATCTTCTAGTTGATCAATGAGGTAGTAAGCACCTTGCTTGGCAAGCGATAAAGCTTGTTTGTCTCCAGTAAGGTGATAGAGCACGCCATAGGCATAGGTTTGGCGTGATTTCATACGCGTAAACTCCTTGCCAAAGTGCGGAGTGATCCAGCCTCTGTTCAATTCAGGACACACATCAGATACATCGAGCAAGGTACCATCATCACAACGAAATGTCGGGAAGTTGCCTATCGGTTCTCCCTGTGCGCTCGGCATAAGCCAGTAAGGTGCGAGCCCTTCAGAAGCATGATTGATCCAGTCTTCTCCAGAGGGAAGGGTGACATTGGCAGATACGGCCAAGCTAGTGACACTGAGTAATGCGATGGTTGCTCGTAACATAACGTTTATCTTAACTATTTGAATTTAGTTGAATATAAACAATCACATCTGCACATTGTGATTAGGCGATCACAATCGACCAAATTATTTGTGGTGTAGATGTAGGACTATCTGGGTCTTACTCATTTTAATATTGCAAATAAACAATAAATTATCGTTTATCGATAAATTGTTGTTGATCATCGTTTGTTTTGATCTTAATATTCTTCCATCAACTCAACAGGAATATAAGTATGTCTAAGATTCAAAAACAAAGTCGCCGTGTGCGAATGCTACTGCAGTCCTTTCTTGCACTCACTCCGATTATGGTGTGTTACTTCTGGCTAACGGTTCAAACACCCTATGACTTTCTTAGTGAGATGGGCATTATTCAGTTTTCCATCGAGATGGACTACTTTATAACCTCTCCACTCACAGTCTCTCCACTTACTACGACAACAAGAATCATCGCAATGTTCACCAGTTTGGCGATGTCGAGCATTCTTATGTATGCATTAACGGTTCTGATACGCCTATTCCGTAACTATGAGCGAGGTGAAATCTTCTCTTTAGAAAACGCAATGTCCTATCAGAAACTCGGATATAGCTTGTTTTATTGGGTATTAGGTTCAGTTATCTATGGTTCATTGATGTCAGTGATTCTGTCGTTCAATAATCCACCAGGTGACCGTATCTTTGAGATTAGTTTCGTTGGTATGGACTTTTTAACACTGATATTGGGTATAATTATTTTGATCATCTCGTGGGTGATGAAAGAAGGTTATATTCTGGCTGACGAACATAGCCAAACCATTTAAAGGACTTGTCATGACTATCCGCATTAATTTAGACATTATGATGGCCAAACGGAAAATGCGATTAAAGACATTGGCAAAAGAAGTTGGGATAACAGAAGCCAACTTGTCCGTATTAAAAAATGATAAAGCCAAAGCCGTAAGGCTATCGACGCTCGACAAGCTATGTGAAGTTTTAGAGTGCCAACCTGGTGATATTTTAGAATTTGAACCGAATGATCATAAAGACGGCGTTGCGGCAGAGTAGCCAGTAAGGAAATCGCTTTCAAATCATCTAATAATGAACGAGTCTCGATATCGCATCGAGACTCTTTTTTAATCTATTTATACCGACTCTCCCGCCTCGTCCTCTTCAACCACATCGGTTTCTAAGCTCGCTTCTGCCAACCATTTTTGTACTGATGGGCTGTTGAGTACACGTTGCTGATACTGTGATGCCTTCTCTGAAAGTTTGATGCCATAGGTTTCAACGCGTAATGCCACAGGTGCAAACATCGCATCGGCAATCGACCATTCACCAAATAACCAACCTTCTGGATATTGTTCCATTTTCGTCGACCATATGTCATCAATACGAGCGATGTCTTTCAATGCTTCTTCACTCAAAGCAAGCTTTCGTTGAGCGCGGCAGTTCATCGGCATTTCATTTCTGACGGCAAAAAAACCAGAGTGCACCTCTGCCGAAATCGCTCGGGCATGGGCGCGTTCTTTCACGGATTTAGGCCATGCTGCGCCGTCCAAGTAAGCTTCGTTAACGTATTCGAGAATCGCCAGTGAATCCCACACCGCAACGTCACCGTCAACCAGGGTTGGAACTCTGGCTGTTGGTGTCACTGAAGCTAGTGTGTCGTAAAAGTCAGACGTGAATAGCTTGAGCTTGATGACTTCCGGATTCAGGTTGTAGTTGTCGAATATTAGCCATGCGCGTAATGACCAAGTTGAGTAGTTCTGGTTTCCAATATAAAGCTGCATCGTTGCTTCCTTGCGTTTAGTGGGTATGCTTTGAGACTTAGGGTAAGGTATAAGCCTTAGGGGTATGCATTTGAGCTTAGGGGATTGTATTGCGGCGCACTAACGGATAATTTTGATGCAATACATTAATAAAAACGATGGGTAGTGATTTCAATATGGATATTGATGCTTTGCGAGGCTTTCTCGCGTTTGTAGAAACCAGTAGCTTTACTCGTGCAGCGAAACAGATAAATCGCACCCAGTCGGCATTCAGTGCGCAGATGCGCAAACTGGAAGAAGAACTCAACGTGACCCTTTTCCAGAAAGAAGGCCGTAATCTCGTGCTGACAGAGGCTGGCTTAGCGCTGCGTTCTCATGCTGAACAGTTGGTCGCCCTCCACAATACCGCCCTCAAGCAAGTAAAGCGTTACGAAGACAAACAACCTCTAAGACTCGGTTGCCCTGAAGACTACAATGACACTATTCTGCCAAAAGTGATTCGCCTGTTGCAGAAAGCAGAACCCACCTGTTCTATTCAAGTATTCAGCCTACCAAGTATTACGCTCAGAGAGTGGTTGGATGATGGTAGGCTTGATGCTGCAATTGTCACCCGAGCGCCTGACAGTGAAGAGGGCTATTGGCTGACCAGTGATGTGGGTGTATGGATAAGCAGCCCAGACTATGTGTTCGATGATTCTAAACCCGTCCCACTAGCCTTGTTTCAGACCGATTGTAAGTATCACGCAGCGGCAGTGAATGGCCTAACTAAACAGGGTACGCCTTATCAGTTGTTGGCGTGCAGTAATACCGCTTCGGCGCAACGTGCCATTGTTAAAGCAGGTTTAGCGATTGGCGCGATGGGTAAGCTGAGTGTGACTTCTGATTTGAACATTCTGGAAGATATGCCATCACTGCCTTCGGTGGATATTGTGCTGATCCTAGCGAGCAAACATCACCCAGTGTTAGACAAAGAAGTGCTTAACCAACTTGTGGAGTTGGACTCCAATTAGATTTTTGCTCGGTGAGGGTAATGTTGAGTGCGGAGCTAAAATAGATAGGCCGAGAACATGGTGTTTCACGAAGAACGTTGCGTTTCTCCGAAAACATAGTGGTTCTCGGCCTAGTTATTGTTAGACGTTGTTGGTAATTAAGAAAGCTTGAACTTACTCAGTTCGCCGTGTAAATCACCGGCTTTCAATGTCAGCTCATTACTGATTGCCACTGATGATGTCATGGTGTCCATCACTTCCACTGCTGTGTCATTGATGATAACGACATTGCGGTTAATCTCTTCTGACACAGAGCTTTGCTCTTCAGCCGCGGAAGCGATCTGATTGTTCATGTCATTAATCACTTCAATCGCTTGGTTGATTTCAGACAAGGCTTGATGTGCAGCTTCGGTTTCACTTTTTGTGTTGTTCGCTTGGTTCTGGCTTTGCTCCATCAGTACCACAATAGATTGAGTCTCTTGTTCTAAGCGAGCCAACATAGAGCGAATCTCTTCTGTTGAACCTTGAGTTCGATTCGCTAGGTTACGAACCTCATCAGCAACCACTGCAAAGCCTCGACCAGCCTCTCCTGCACGAGCTGCCTCAATCGCTGCATTCAGTGCAAGTAAGTTAGTTTGCTCTGCAATGCCACCAATCTCGCTCAAGATACCCTGAATAGCGGTGCTCGAATCGACTAAGTTCTGTGTTTGTTGCTGCGCATCGTTAACCTGCACAGCTAAGCTGTCTACAGCACTGGCGGCATTGTCCATGCGCGTCATACCATTGAGACTGTTGCTCTGCACTTGGCTTGCTGCTGCCGCTGCTTGAACCGCTGAGTTCGCCACTTCTTGCGCTGTTGCACTCATTTCATTGATAGCGGTGGCAAGTGAGTTCACTTCGTTAACTTGAGAATTCAGCTGGTCACGTGAAACTTCAGCACGAGCTTGGCCTTCTGTCGCGTTTTTATCCACTTGGTCAGCCGTTAGCATCACGGTAAGTAGCATCTCTTGTATGCGAGATAGGAAGGTATTGAACCAGTGTGCAAGCTGAGCGGTTTCATCCTTACCTTTCACTTCAATGCGATAAGTTAAGTCACCTTCACCCTGTGCTGCATCTTTAAAGCGTTCCACTAAGTTGTTCAAAAAAGCGTTCCACTAAGTTGTTCAAAACCTTCCCCAAAGAGTTAGCAATGAATGCCATTGAGGCAATGCCTAGAAGAGCGGCGATGATTCCCGCCCACACACCTTTTTCAAGTGCTTTTGAATTCTGAGCATCACTCCACTCGGTGTAGTCATTGACGCTTTTGGCTAGGTGACTACTAGGAACAGACACCATGACTACCCATGGCGCATCACTGGTATCGATTGCAGTAATCGCGTACTCATCGCCGCCGAAAGTCACAAGACCGGCGCCTTCTCTGTTAGCGATAGACTGAATCTTTGACCATTCAGATTCCAATTCAGAAGAGACTTTTTTACCCACCATATTTCCAGCTCGGCTGTTGGCCAGTGTAATGCCTTTCCATGAAGTGATTAGGATTTTTCCTTGGCCATCAAACAGGTTACGCGCAAGTAACTCACTTTGGCTTTGGAGTTCATGTAGGGATAAATCAAAGCCTAGCGAGCCGATGATTTTTCCGTCATGTTTGATTGGTTGGCTGATGGTGGTAATGAGCTCTTGTTTGCCGCGCACTGAATAAAAATACGGTTCCATCACAAACGTTTTACCCGTTTGATATGGCATTAAGTGCCAGTCATCTTTGCGCTCACCGTTGCTGTTGAGCTCGGTATTGCTAAAGCTTTCCATTGCGACAGCATCAAAGCTGTTCTGGTCATTGGGAGAGAAGAAAGGCGCAAGGTAGCCCTGACTGTTAAAACCTAACTCAGTGTTTGAGCTTAACTCGATGTTTGAGCCAGATTCGATATTCGAGTCTGATTCTGTATTAATGCTCAGTTCCGTGTTCGAGTCTTGTTGGTTATCTGAAATCAGCGACGTCTCTGAGCCATTTTCGCTGTTCACGTTGAGCTCGTTATTCAAGACAGACTGTTGTGACCATGTCTTATCTTCCCAAACCATGTAACCCGCAAATACAGCTTTGTTTTGTGCTTCCAATGCCGCAGTAAACTGTTTCACGATAAGCTCTGCACTTGCGTCGGTTTCTGAACTTAATTCGATGATTGAGCGCACTTGTTTAAGGTTCGCTAATACAGGGTTGAGCTGGTTAGCGATGTTCAAACCTTGTTGAAGTGCCGTGTTTTGTAAATCCGTAGCGGTGGCCTCTGTCAGCTGCGTTTTTACTTTTTCAGTGACTTGTTTATTCACATCGGTAAATGCGTTGGTCGTCATTCCCATGGCGATTAACAGAGTGAAAGCCATCGCTCCGCCCGCACTCACCGCAATTCGCGTTCGTATACTGTTAAACATATTATCTCTCTAACCAAATAGTGGTAGTTTTTCAGAGATTTTAAACAAGATACGTGAATGGAAAATTCTAAATAATGAACATAATAAGAATAGGGTGATTAAAAATATAAATAGGATGGTATAACGCTCCGGATTATGTCTTTTAGAGAGGAGCTATAAGATAGGTGTATGGCTGTTTTTATTCTATTATCTAATTGTATTTGTTGGTATTTTATACTTGATTCCGTTTTTAATTTCCGGGTAAATCAGGAGGTTGTAGTGGCTTTGTTGCGTAATTCAATGGAACTAAATCAAGAACCTACGATCTGATCA
>NZ_JBFSUD010000103.1:0-13440 GCF_041467175.1 Vibrio sp. 10N.247.310.24 | reverse complement strand
CGCATCTTAACTTTTATTACCAAAATCACTTTGTAAATACGTGGATTCCATATACGGAAAGGGGCATTTTCGAGTTAGAAAGAGCCACGGGTAAAACACTTCAATCCCTATGTAATCACCAAGCGATTCTACTCCCTACGATTGCACTTTGCACATATATTAACAATCACAGGTGTAGCGACACTTCGGATAAGTCGAACAGCCATAGAAACTCTTACCAGAATTAACTCCCCTTTTAGCCACACGCATCACAAGCTCAGATTGGCAACTAGGGCAAACTCTATGTTCAACTGCCGATACTCTTTTAGGTTCAGGTATTACTGGTTTATTCAGAAAGCTGCGTCCATCTTCGACCATGTGGACCAGCTCACTGCCATTAACCAACCATAAGCGCTTATCAACAGCAAAGGCAATTGCTTCTGAAGTAAAGTCGCCTGATGTAACAATAATCATCTTACTGGCATTGTTTGCGATCATGACACCGTACATTTCTCTTAGAACTTGTACGCCTACTTTACGCGCCTTCCAGTGCTTACATTGAACAAGGCTTAACTCCCCTTCTTTCCTCAGCCAAATATCAACACCACCATCAGGCTTCTGAGTGAAAGACTGTTTGACCTCATAACCTTGAAATTTAAAGTATTCACCGATGTAGCTTTCAAACTCAATCCAACTTAAGTCATTCAACGGTGAAGTGTTCTTGCGAACTTTAATTTGGGAACTTGTCGTCAGATAACTTTGCTTTCTTTTGTACTGTTTAAAAAATGCTATCGGCGCAGGCAGTAAAAATAGAAAGGTAAAATAGGGAGCTATTAAGGGGAGGTTAGGAGCTACAGCATTAAAGATAAAATTATCACTACTAGCCGCTAAGCTAGGTAATAGATATGAGAGCCCTAGGTATATAACACCAGCGAGCAACACACTAAGCCACCATGGAGCATCCATTAAGTGCCATATGAACCCATCTTTACGTCGTGCCATTTAACTCTCTACCAATAAGCATTTGAGTGCATTAAAGCACAAATGATAGATAGTGAGAATAATAAATAGCTTCACCGTTCTCTAACTAAATAAACAACGCCCGAACTCACTTCAAACACAACTTCATTAGTGGTACAGGCTGCGACACCGCAAGAGATACCGAACTCGCCACTCAAAAGACGATTATCAGCGCTATCAGAGCTCCAAATGCAAATATCAACCAGAGGAATTGACGACGTTTACAGCGAAGTGACGAAGCGAACAGGGAAACCCTTAAAATGAATAGACCAATTTCCTAATTATCGGAAATTGGTCTTTAAGCTCACACTGTAGCGGAACAAGCAAATGCGTTGATGGCAGCACTCCCCACTAAGACGTCAGTGATTAGAAATTTATATCTATAATATTATTCTTAATAACTCGGCCAAGAGGGGGTGTTGTATTATATAAATGTTAGTAACGACGGGAAGTTTTTTAGAACCTTACCGCAAATAGAAGATTGAACAGCACCACCGAACCACGACATGACACTGACGTAAAAACACGACCTAAGCCCATGGGTTCAACCAAGACAACCTCCAAATTCATCAACCAACATCGCTATAAAAATGACTCAAGCGGGACCTGCACATAACCATGGAATGAACAACACATACAACCATGTCTGATTCTTGGTACGCATGAACAATAACCTCACCCAACTTACAGTAGGAAGAGGCCACAAACATCACTTATCCCTTACAGATGCAACCAACGTCATCACTTCATCCAACTCTTCAGGCATGAAAAGCTTCTCCACCTCCATGTCCGGAAACTCTCCCATCAACCAAATAAGCATTGGGATTAATTTAGGCGCAGCAGGCATCATATTGGCAACAACTTGACGCCCTTTAGCGTTACTAAAGTCCTTACCTAGCGTTGAGTATCCGGCGCGAGTAAACAGTTCCGCTAAACCCGGATAGGTTCGCTTAACACCCTCGTCCGTATCTTTAGTCATACCCCATAAATCATTCGTGATTGCAGTCATCACATAACGCTTAAAAATACCTTCAGAACTATCATCTTCATACTTTTGCCCTTTCACCTCCATCACCGCTTTAATTTTGTAAAAGTCCATCCAGTTACGCCAGTCATCCATTGTTTTAAGACAATTCCCCCCGACTCGCTCTTGATTAGGCTTCTTACCGACTAACTGTCCTTTCCGCCAACCGTCGAACGCAGAACGAGCCTTTTCTCCTTCGATATGGGTTTGCCATGGCACCGTATCAAAAGTTAGATGACTGACCACTTCACCTGTCACAGGGTTGCGAACATCCAACATAGAGGGGTTCACTGGACGTCGTTTAAAATCAAAATCCAGATTTAAGTACTTATCATGCTTAATTTCAATTAAATCTAATTCATGCAGATACATATCTCGCTCAGAGACAATACAGTTATTGGCTATTTTTTCAGACGGTTGTCGGTTTAAGAATAGATTTACCATCCAATCATTTTCATTTGGACAATCACGAGGAGGTTTAATACCTGCCTTCGCAGTAACAGGCTTTTTATATAACCCTGACATATCTGAATTAGCCCCATCATCTTCCATCATTTCGGCGGTAAGTTGACCACGGGTTTTCATGGCAATGATTTGCTTAACCTGATGCTTTAAAACAAGTGCTTCATCGTCACCAAACATGGCACATAACGCTTTAAATCGAGCGGTCGTGGATTGGTAGGTTTTACCATTGACACGGTACACATCTATCAGCATGGAGTCTGCATTATCCAAGTCAGTAAGTAGCCCATCTGTTGTCGCGCTGTAAACCGTCCCCCCCTCATCGACATTGGCCAATAACTCAGATAAGACACCGCGAATAAAACCAGTTACATGGGACGAAAAATATGAATTGGTCACAGGAGAAGTGCCCGATGCTTTACTCAAGCCTGTTTTCGTATCAAATTTATTACGTTGAAACCCCACTCCGGAGGCAATTTTCCCATATAACGTGTTCCCTACGTCTTTCACAATTTTCTCTTCAAACGTCCCTTTATGCCTTTTACGCAGCTTACGAATGACCTTGGTAAAGGGCTCAAAAACAGGCTCTGCATCATCTGCCCACGGGATAATATCACCGTAGAGTATTTCAATGTCACAGCCCATGTTATAGGCCACGGCGATTTCAGGAGCAGTACAATAAGTCTCCCCTTCTAGCGGATAATACAATCCATAGACTTCTGTTCGTACAGGCAACGAAGGGAATCTCGTCCCCGCTTTAAATTTGAACTTCACATAGGCAAAGCCCATAACATGACCAAGGTAATCGTCAATCTTGGTTGATGAGAAAGCGGCACGATAATTCACAGGTAAAATATCTACAAGCCCCGTCGTATACGCTCCAGCTAAATCCCAATCACTGATCTTTCCAACTGGAGAAGGCCCAAAATAGTAATCTTCATTACGCCCGCCAAAAAAACACCGGCGAGCGGTGGCCTCATTTCGATCTCGCTCACCTGACAAAACAAGAAGCTTACTAGGGATCGAACGGTGGTTACGCTCATCCCATTTATAAGAGATCACTTCTTCCATGCCAAAAATGTTATTCAACGACGCACTAGCGGGTAACACCGAGTCATCATTTACCTGAACTTTCTTTGCATAGTCATCAGCAAAGACATTCTTAAACAGGGAGACCGATAAGTTTCCTAATGTGTTGGGCAAATACTTAATACGATTGGAGGCAGGGCGTTGTTCATCGCTACCTTCATCCTCAAACACATCATTGAGTTCCGTCAGCGCAAAATCTTCAACATAACGTCCATATTTAACCGCAATTTCTGCGTCTCTAATGGCATATTGCTCATACACCCCTTTGTTTTCTTTTAATAACTTACTCATTTTTTCGATAGAGTAACCATCAGGGATCTTGATTTTAGGTATACCAATGGCATCACCAATAACATCAAGTGAGCAGCGTCCGGGAGAGAGAAATAGCGTATCTTTAAGATGTAACGTGGTCTTCACTGTCCGTTTACTGTTGTCCTTATAGGAAACGAATCTAGGTTTATATTGGGAAGCACCAATTGCGCGTAAATCCAAACCATAATCACCGCGAGCACTATTAACCGCATCTTTTGCCGCATCGAGCTTGTTACTCTTGATATTCCAATAAGCATGAAATGACGCAAGATCGGCTCTCATAAAATGAGCATAGATGAAGGTTTTTTCAGGATACTCACTGATCCAACCATGTTTCTTGGCTCGATTAATGATCTTGAAAATATAATCATTAAAATCAAAACGATCTTCTTTCTTAGTGCTCTTAGGGTAATCAACACCCTTAAACTCGCGTCCATCAGCAGTAAGTAGACAGTATTGATAAGATAAAATCAGGTTACATTCGTTTTCCTCATCATATTCAAATTCGGTATCAATACCGATATGAACATTCCCACCCTGTGCTTGTAGATATTTAAACCGAGACTTACGAGCAGACAAGTGCTCGGTTAACTCTTTAGCTACAACGCCCTCTTCTTTAATGGGTTGTTTTCTACTTTTTAGATACTCACCTAACTCAAGCGTACTATCTCGTTGATACTCGGGCTCAAAGCGATAACGCCAAGTATCAATAAAATCCTGAAGCTGCGCGCTCGTAGTGGCACGTTCGGTAGCCTGAGCACCTAATATAGGTGAGAAAGAAGTCGTCGAGACATATTCTTTTTCAGCATTATCTGAAGACGATAGTGATTTGGTCATACTAAACACCAATATTGATAGAAAGTGGATAAGGCTAAATGTGTCCTAGCCCGTCGCTCAATTAACGTAAACCCAACTTATCCCAATCAGGTTGGTAGACCTTAGTTTTAGACACCTGTACCTCTAGTGCTTTTAGTAATTCATCCTTGAAAATTTCATGCTGACTTTCATCTGGCAGACTCACAAAATCAACAATTTCATCACTGTCATTACGCAAGATAAACCCCTTGTAGGTCGATGTAATTAGTTCAATCGCCATGATTTGCCCTTTACGCAATAAGTTACCATTAGGTAACTCAATGAAATGGTCCCCTTTCTGAACGACCCCGTTTAGTAACCCTATAGCGAGTTTTTTAAATACTTCACCAGCAACGTTTTCACTATCGTATTGCTTAAAATCGATTGTTTTAGAGTGCTTACCAAGTAAAACAATTGTCTCCTCGCACAATAAAGCACCTTGAATTGTCTGTATTGAGCGTTCAACACCACTAGGTGTCTTGATAAAACCAGTTTTACTTTTTGTTTCAGCCATTTGTTTGATATCCCTAAATGAATAGACGGACATCATATTGATTTTATATACCGACACTGTATTGCAACTCACAAATCAACGAAATTCATCACATCATGCGCATTTTTCAGTGCTATTGCGCAGGTCATTTAGCAATAAAAACCATTAAAAATAGTACGTTAGTTAGTGACCTAATAGATTTATATGGGTAAGAGTATTAGCGCGACCCTTCTTTGATTGTATTTACCCTCTCAATTTAAATCTGTAATCAGTCTAGAGTGGTTACCTACCCGCCTATTAGATTGACAGATACAGGAGTGGATATTGATGCTTAATTAGACACCTAGGTTATTGGGTAGCTTCCACTTGGTGGAAATCCATCACGGTAATGGAGTCAGTCAATCTCATCAAATCATGGGGTAAAGCTGGGGAAATTAAGCATCTTGATGACATGAAAGAATGCCGCGGGTAATCTCTTACCCATATAAATCTTTCAGACACACAACTTAGTCACTACAAAACAATCACTTACCAAGAACCCACCTGCGACAAATCACCCTATTTGGCGCGTATGATTTAAAATAACGCTCACTTTCTCTAGCCGTCGTTTCAACAATAAATTAGTAATAATTTTAATTAACCCACACGATTTTCTGTTGGGTGATGCCGTTCATGAGGAATTAGAGATATGAGTACGTTTGATTTGTTTGTAGAAGAGTTTAAAGCCCGAGTGATTATCAAGGCTAATCAAGGTCAGAAAGCACGCCTTGTTGAATTTGATACCACCGTTTGTGATGTTGCATCTGAGCATGGTGCTATACCTGATATCGCTAGAATACGAGGTTACTTTGCTCAATGCTTGTCTAAGAAGACGAATTGGGGTTGCCGTGAAGTTATTCGAGTATTTGAAGGCGCTGTGTTTAAAATCAGGGGTGATGGTTGATAATGACCATCCATTCTTTCGTGTGTGTATGTTTGTATCAGTGAGTGATTTATCCGCTGATATAGATATAAATATAAGGGGTGAGGGGGTTAACGCAGTTAAGCCACCCCTTATATTTATAGAATCCTCTTCAAAAAAATTTATTCACGGTGAATCTGGAAATGGGAAAGCTTCAACGAGAACATGAACTGGTACTTCACAGAGGTGAAAAAAAGGTTTGATGATTATCAATAATGACGTTATCGGCTTAATGCTGATAACGTCATACCTGTTTCTATGTTGAATCCCCTTTAATCTTCAGGGCCTACACACGCGCCCACGACCCCACCAACGACTAGACCAACCGCAGCGCCTTGAACACCATATGCTCTAGCACCAAGTGACATTCCAATCAAAGCCCCACGCTCTGAACCGGATGTACTAGGGCGAATTTTCACCTTAGTCGTTGGATACTCACGCTCAATCTCAATAGCCTTCATCGGTAACGATGATTGCCCCAGTGTTAATAAATTCATCATTGTATTACCTCTATTTCTCTGCAATTTTCATTGCTACAAACGAAGAAAGAGCCATGCTCAATGAAGAACATGACCCTTAGTGATGTTATACCGTTCAACCTAGTCCAGTGTTAATGTCGAGAGTTCCAAGTCTTACACCAACGTCGAGCTAAATTGACCAATACAACAAACCTTATTGCGCTTTACCTTTCGGGGTATCAGAGCCGCATTGAGTTGCATCACTCACTTGACCATTCATTGTTCCGCAGACATCGGCTTTCCACTGCACAATGACACCGTAAGACGATGTGTTCTGAATTCCTGCTTTACCATTCCATTGTGGCTCTAGCAGTTCTTTCATTTTTGAGATATCGCCCGGATTACCGCCGAACGTCCCACCTGCAAATACTGAAGATGCGAATAGTGAAGTTAGACCTAGCAGGATGATTAATTTTTTCATTTTTGTTTTCCTTAAATACGTAATGACGCCACTGATAAAGACAGCGTTAACGTGATTGATGATTAGTTTAAAGAGGGTGAACGACAGGGTGTGTCGCTCAGATGTAGAAATATTGAAATGATTAATGAATGCCTTGTAAGGCATACCTAGAGGTAGCTAATGAAAGCTATAGCAATATCAGTAACCTTATGAAAATTCGCTAGAAATAATCAGGTTCTTTCCGACCACGACACCACCTGACGAGTGACCTATCTACAATGCGTAGAATGAAAGAGCATGACAAACTAGCGAAAAGACTTGGCATAATCCTGACCCGTTTAAATACTGGCGAGAAACTGCATCTGAATGATCTAAGCCGTGAATTTGGAGTAACAAGAAGGACGTTAAATCGTGACTTCAACGAACGGTTAAACTACTTACCCATCCAGCGCGACGGTGCCTGTTACTTTCTAGACCCACAAGTGTTAGGTAGGCAGAGCAATAATGAAGTGTCATTGCTACTGATGAAAATGGGATTCGATACGTTGTTTTCCGGTAAGCACTACCTAAGTAATGGCGTACTGAACAACAAGAGTACTCCGCCCTTTCTATTCAAGAATCCGCAAATCGAAGACATTAGCGACAATGCTTCCGTGTTCGAGAAACTTATCGAGTCGATACAACGTCGGAACGTGATTAGCTTTAGTTGTAATGGGAAAAGTTACGATGTGTTTCATCCCTATCGGTTGGTGAATGACCGTGGTCAATGGTACTTAGCCGGAACACACAGAAACCACCTAGAATCACTCAGAGTGGCTAAGATTCGAGAGTTAGTGCGATACGAGGATAAATACTCTCCTGATCTAAATGTTGAACACAAACTCATTGGTCGAGGACATGAGGATGAGTTGCCCCATCCCGTTGAGGTGGTTATACAAATTAGCGGAAGAATCAGCGAAGCCTTCTTCAAGGAACATAATCCCAATGACTTTCGAGCATTAAAAGAACAGGGGTGCGGTGATGTGTTGCAAACTTCTGATTGTGTAACTCTCACTATCAGCGGTTACCATAATGAAGCCACCCGACAATCACCAACCAAGCCCTAAGCTTAAACTGACCACTATGTACCTAAATCAAACCTGTCGATGTGTAACAAGCACAGTGATTGATTTGATGAAATGACAAACCGATACAGGGTAAGGAAAAGTGTTAAATGCCCTATTTTTACTCCGCGAAAACTAACACTTTAATAGATTAGAACAGTGCTTTTCGCTGAGTTAATTATATTAATATTATTAACTTAATTATAAGGACTTTCAGTTCAGGTTAGGCAAGGAAGCCATATCAGCTCTAGATTTAATCTACAAAAACGCTCCCATTGCTTCGACATAGCAATGGGAGTCTTTAATCACATAACAGCACTGTAAACCAAGCAAACTCATTAAAATCAGCTCTCCTTCGTTTGGTGCTTTCAACTTGGTTGGTTAGCGATGAACTAATCTACCGTGACTTCTATCTCATCAAAGCAGTCCATACCGATGTAGCTTAGAAAGTTGGATTCCCACATCGAATAGAACTCCATTACCTCACTACTTGTTATTGGTAATTCCGGAACATAGGAAAAACTCGCTGTCCCACATCCGAAGTTGAAATCCACCTCTTTAACCAGTTCGGGGTAGGGACCACCGCAATACGCAAAGTCAGTGATGTAATCAAATACCCATTGGTCATAGAGTCGAACAAGCCTGATTTCAACAGGGTGAAAACCGCCGTCCTCTGAGCTGTAGCTTGTATCTCGGAAGTTAACCACGATCGATTGGATCATGGGTGTCCATTTGCCTGATTCACTGATCACTCGGTTTAAAGTATCTTGAAGATCCACGCTTACTGGCAGCAGCAAGCGCTCAACGTCAAAAGTTAAGTTCATAATAAATTCTCTTTTAGTTTGTTAGGGATACACTCTTGTGTAGTGCGCGGTATGAAATTTGAGAAGTGGCTTGGTTCGAGGTGAGTATTTTGAACCCGTCATTAACTCTTCCATTGATAACCCAAGAAATTTGAAATCCGTCGAGTAGTGATATCAGTAGTGATCGTATTACTCATCGTCCGTTGGTGGTCATCACTTGATGAAGTAAACAGATTACGGCTCATCGACCTAGCAAATTTCTTCTGTCGTCTTACTGTCTGTTAGGGTTATTTTTTCTTAGATGTGGTTTGAGATTTGGCGAGTGCCAGTAATGCGCTTTTCTTCTCCTCAAAGTCTGTCGAAAGCACATGTAAGTAGCGTGATGAATCCGTTTTTGATGCTACCCCCAAGTCTCTAACAATACTGGCACAGAACGAGTGGTTGTTTGCTGAACCTCCATTAAACAACTGCTTGTACAGCTGACTTTTCCATGGTTTATCTTTCTGCGCTTCTATCAGTTCAAGCATGGCTGTAACGGATAGCCACTCTTTTGAGTGAAGTCCTGCGCCACCTTGCTGCCCTGCAATCCTGAAGTAGAGTTGCTTTTCTTCATTATGCAACGCCACTTCGTACAAGACCTTGCCAGTCCCTGCTAGTTTCGGTGCTGCCCCTTTCAATACGACTTGTTCGTAATGATTAGTCTCTTGGTTCTGCTCATCTTGAGTGTCAGTATTTGGAAAGTCTGGGTCTACTTTGCGTTGGTTCATAGATATTCTCCTGTCGGTGATAATGTGAAATATTGCTGCGTGAGTAACTACTCGCCATCAACCTGAGTCAATAGCGTCTGAATTGGATGGAGCTGAGTACTGGTGTATCCGGCTAGGTAACAACCTGAACCATGGTCGTTAAGGACCCCTAGAGCAATGACCATAGAGCCGATAAGCAGCACGTACTCTGGGTGATTAGTGACGAAATCAATCAGGTACTTGGTCTGTTCATCCATGCCTTCGAGGTCTTGATTGGTATCGCTCTCATCGAACAAAATCAGAGTGATGCCTATTTCGTCCCAACTTTTCTCTAACTCATTCAAATCTCCATCTGTCGCTTCAGTTAAATGACCGATTAGATTGTCCTTATCAGAGCTCGCCATTTTCAATGCCATTAACTCCGTAAAAGTTTTTATTACTTGCATGTATTTTCCCTTATTCCAGATACGAAAAAGCCCCTACTAGCGAGAGCCAGTAGGGGCGTATATATAATTCTTATATATGTTTGATTTTAAGGTTAAAACTATCTAACTGATGCGGTGTGCCAGTCTTGGTGCCTGTTCTTTCAATACCGAAGACAAAGTGTCCGAGCTATTGAGCAGTTTTTGTTGGGAATGTTTTACATACCTTTGGGTGCTACTCAAGTCTTTATGATTCATTAGACGCTGCACTGTTAAAACATCAACACCGTTCTCAATTAAATTTGTAGCAAAGCTATGACGTGCCACATGAAAGCAAACCTCATGAGGATTCTTGATACCTGCTCGTTCCTTAATCCGCGCAAACGCATTTCGTGGTTGTGAAATATGACTTCTTTCCTTACGCCCGAAGAAGACGTATGGATTGCCTTTTTGTCTCATGTTCAATAGCTCCCGGAATAGCTCAACCATGAATGGGGTCAGTGGTACAGTCATACTTGTGCCATTCTTGGTGCTTTCTACAAACATGGTTTTATCGATCAGACTGATATCTTTCCATTTTCTGGTGCGCAGCTCAGAATCCCTACACCCAGTAAGGAAAAGAAGTGCTATGAAGTTTCCGGTTACACGGCAATAGTAATCTCGTGATGTACGTATCACTGCTGCTGTTTCTTCCATGGTTAAGTAGCGAGTCCTCATGTTATCTGGATTGATAAGCGAAACCTTATCGCCGATATAGGGTATGTCTAAAAGGCGGTATGCTTCCTTTAGGATGGTTTTCATCAAGGCAATAGTACGATCGACCGTGGCTGCTGCGTACTTCTTACCGGGGCGATACTCCGTTGCTAATAGCTTTGCTTGAACTTGATGAAGATGGACGCCAGTTATCTTATCGATAGGCTTCGTATGTAGGTGCTTCCAGTGTTCAAACCTAGCTATATCATCACGCCACGTTTTCTTACCTTTGCTTTTCTTAGAAACAATAAAGGTATCGTGAAAGAAGTCGTACAAGGTCGGTACTTGAGTTTCGACCTGCGTATCCCGTTCAAGTTTAGGGTCGATACCATCGGCAATTTGTACCTTTAACTTACGAGCTTTGTTTCGAACCGTGGGTAAATCGATATCAGGCCATTGACCGAGTGCAATGCTGGATTTATTTTTTGAGATTGGCGATATAAACCGTAGTAGGAAGCGCTTCTTACCAGATTTACCAATAAGCAATTTTAAGCCCTGAACTTCGGTGTCAGAGACTTCATTGTTGGTGGATTTAGAATGTCGATCGTGAGGTGGGATGTTGTTAAGTTTGGTTGGGGTAAATTTGAATAGTTTACTCATGTGAATACCTCAGTGGTTAACCAAGGTATTTATATATGCTTACAAGTCAGGCGAAATCGGTAGTAATTGAAGGGATTATTTGTAACCCGTGGCCCTTTAAAGCTCGAAAATGTTCCATTATTTTCGTCAAAAGCCTACGTTCTCGGTCAGGCTAGTTTGGCCAAATATAACTCACCCGACGCCCGAAATGTATTTTCACAACTAAATCAAAAGCTTAATATAAAAACAATAACGAATGCCGATTTTTTTTTTTTGAAAACTGAGTAACATTTTTATCGAAGCTATTTACATTTAATTAGACTGTGAATATATTGAATATTCAATACATTCACAATTTAGTTGGAACAGGGTTATGGGCCATTCGTTTATAAAATCGGAGCAACGACAGGCGCAATACGATAGTACTGATGTTAGAAAATCAAAACGCATTGCACTGGATTCTGAAAAGCTCTTTAAGAAAAAACTAGATCAAATGACCACTGCCGTCTTAGCTGGTGAGATGTCACACGATGAGCAACTCAAAAAGCAAACAGAACTTTTAAGTTTAAAATCTAATGTTGAACGTTTTAGTGCGCAAGTAGAGTCTAGTGTTGAACTAGGTAAATCTGGTCTATCGAAAAATGAGTGGAAAGAAGTCCATCATTTGTCTAATTCAGGCCTTTATACTCAAAAAGAAGTAGCCAGTATCTATGGTGTAGATCAGGGACAGGTTTCGAAGTATAAAAACAAACCGACATCATATTTTGATGATGAGTAGAATATTTAAAATAAAATCTGTAGTGCATAGTAGGTGGGTTCAGGTGGGCTTTCTAAATCTAGAGTTGGCCAGATAGTAAAGAAATTAATTGTAGGATTACTTATGACTAAAAGAAGAAATACTGTTAATGGGCATGGCAACATTTTTCATGCTGAAATCAGCCCTGAAACCGGGATAAAGCTAAATTTCATCATCGACCTTGTTGAAGAAAGCGGCGGGAGTATAACGAAAAACAAGCTCTTAAAACGAATCATAGACAAAGAAGTGAGCGACGATTGTAATGAGTAATAGCAATGAAAGGTTTGATACGACCAAAACAGAAGTATTGAAGTTAAAAATTAAACGTAAGACCGCGGAAAAAGCTAGAGGTAATACGAAAAATACTGATGTGAAAACTAGTGATTACTTGAATGAATTAATAAAACGCAGTGCTGATAGCTTTACTTTTGATTAAGTTTAACCTTCGTTGTGCGTAGGTGGTTGTTCTACCATAACGGCACTTAATTGGTACCTACGCGTAAACTAATCTGAGACAGTCTCACTAATCTTTTTACGAGTGCGATTTTAGCAATCTCACTAGTTCTTCACAACTAGCTTTGTCATACCTTTAGTCACCCATGAATTGCTAATTTAGAGGAGCGTCATTAACAAACTTATGTCCAAAAACTTGCCAGACCGCATTAGGCATCACCATCCGATACATTTTAAGTTAAGTAGCTCTCCGACTAACATGGGAACTCCTCGGTTGTCTTTTCTCGGCATACGACAGTAGCGTGACAATACCTTCTCTCTTTTACTGTCTTGAACATCTAACCATCAAGTTTTGAAGATATTTTAAATTAGAGGCACAGTAACGCTTTTCGGTTTACTGCTTTGACCGCAGTGACCAGTAAAACTTAGGTTCTGGTTTTGTTGTTCTATGTTTAAGTTGGACAGGAAGTTGTCAGTAGAAGAAAAATAAAAGAAATTAAGAAGGGATATTTTGAAGTGTGATGGAGGTTGTATTTTTGCATATTCTGAATGTAGAAAAGCCTCGATAAAAATCGAGGCTTTTCATAAAAATTCTTTATAAATTAGTAACTAAGGAAATTTTGAATCCGTCGTGTATACCAATTTCACCATACCGGCATTATCTTGGGGCAT
>NZ_JBFSUD010000102.1:0-13606 GCF_041467175.1 Vibrio sp. 10N.247.310.24 | reverse complement strand
ATCAAAGGCTCACACACAACGCAGGACTAGGGAAATTATGAGGGGATCCGTCAGCTAGCTAGGTTAGTAACTTTATCCCTTATACCCGTGCATAAACTCTTAGGCTATTTAATTAATTATTTTCGAGAGCTTATTTTATATAAGTACGTTAATAATATATTCGAGAATCAAATACCTACAATCTGACAATGCCTATGATTAGATACATTTACTCATATAATTCAACAAATATGAGACTCAGGGGGGATGACATGAGAAGTACTGTGTTCAGCCAAGACATGGGACTTTCAGGAATCACGATGGCATCAACGAAGAGCAATCGACACCATAGCTTTTGGCACCATAGCTCTCAACACCATAGCTCTCAACAGATAGTTTCGTTGAAAGAAGATCTAAACCGCTCTTGGAGTGGTATTGAAGTGGCGCTTAAATTCGCGACTGAATTGGGATGGGCTCGAGTAGCCGACTCGGCGAGCAGCATCGCTGATGCGAAGGCCTTCTAGCTGAATCAGTTCTTTGGCTTTGTTGAGTCTTACCTTCTTCAAATATTGAAGAGGGGATTCAAAGGTGACATTACGGAATGCATTGTGGAAGGCAGACACGCTCATGTTGGCTTCGTCGGCAAGCGATTGAACAGTGATGGTTTGGTCGTACTCTTCATGCACTTTAGACAGCGCTTTGGCGACACGTGCATAATGGCCGTCATGATGAGCTAAATCAAACAGCACACGCCCTTCTGAACCGGTTAGGGCGCGGTAGACAATTTCGCTGACCATGGCATCGCCCAATATATTGGCTTCAATGTCACAATGTAGAGTTTTGACCAATCGAGTAAAGCTCTCCAGCATTTGCTCTTCCATTGGCGTCGATTCTAAGCCGCTCGAATTCTGCTTGTGCTTGTTGCAGTAGCTCTCTAGAAAGCCTTGGTCTTCCAGCTTTTTGACTAAGCTGTGCAAGCGCTGAGAATCGATGCTTATCGACAAACCAAGCAATGGTTCGCCATTTACAGGTAAGGCTTCACACTCCAATGGCATTGGCACGCCTACCACAAGATAATCACCAGCAGCGTAAGTAACGGGTCTATCGCCAATATAGATGTTCTTTTTGCCCTGCCCGAGCATGATAATACCCGACTGGTAAGTGAATGGCTGACGTTGATTCCCGCCACTGCTTCTATACAACCACACACCGCCAATTTCAGTTTCTCTGATCCCTTCGAGATCATCCCAACCTTTGTGTTCTACATAAGACTGTAACAACTGCGCGAGTGTTTTCATAAGTGGCGACTTTCCATTCCAAGTGCTAAGAGTAAGTAAGCTAAAGCAGAGAAAGAATATCAATTTTGTAGAAATAGGCAATTTATTTAGAGAATCAGCTCTTCATCACCCTAGATTACTGTACTAATATGCAAATATAGAAATTGAGCAATCAAATAAAATAACAAATTGAGCTTTACACAAGGAATCTCTAATGCAATTCACTTATGTTAACCCTACAGTTATCCACTTCGGCCAAGGCCAAATCAACGCTATCAGCCAAGCGGTTGATACTTCGAAGAAAGTACTAGTCATCTACGGTGGCGGTTCAATCAAAAGCAACGGTGTTTACGACCAAGTTGTCGCTTCTCTAAAGGATCACGCTTGGATTGAGTTCGCTGGTGTTGAAGCTAACCCAACCAAAGAGACGCTAGATAAAGCCGTCGCTCTTGTTAAAGAAGAAAACGTAGAGTTCATTATCGCTGTTGGCGGTGGTTCAGTAATCGACGGTTCTAAATACGTTGCTGCGGCAGCTAAATACGACGGCGACGGTTGGGATATCCTAGCGGGTAAACACCAAGTAACAGAAGCGACACCAATTGGTGCGGTACTGACACTTCCTGCGACAGGTTCTGAATCTAACATGGGTGCGGTAATCACTCGTAAAGAAACTCAAGAGAAACTGGCATTCATGAACCCTGCGGTACAGCCTAAGTTTGCGGTTATGGACCCAGATGTAATGAAGTCTCTACCTGAACGCCAACTGATCAACGGTCTAGTTGATGCGTGGGTTCACGTATGTGAGCAATACATCACAATGCCTACAGACGCGATGGTTCAAGACGGTTACGCAGAAACACTGCTTAAGAACCTACTTGTACTGGGTAAGCAATACGACGAGCGTGACAACGACGCATGGCGTGCAAACCTAATGTGGACTGCAAACCAAGCGCTTAACGGCCTGATTGGTACTGGCGTTCCTCAAGATTGGGCAACACACATGATTGGCCATGAATTCACTGCGCTTTGGCACGTAGACCACGCGCGTTCTCTTGCGATTGTTCAACCTTCACTACTTCGTAACCAAATCGAAGCGAAGCGCGGCAAGCTAGAGCAAATGGGTCGTAACGTATTTGGCCTAGAAGCGGGTGCTGATTTAGCCGAGCGTACAATCGCGGCAATCGAAGCCTTCTACCACAGCCTAGACGTTCCAACCATGTTCGACGGTTACGAAGCAACTAAAGCGGCAGCAATCGACAACGTTGTTGCTCAACTTGAATCACACGGTTACCTGCAACTTGGCGAAAACCAAGCAATCACGCCAGAGAAAACGCGTGAGATTTTAGAGTCTGCGATTCACTAAGAATTGCTAAAGTAGAGAGAAAGCAAAGGCAATGGTCACACAAAGATGATTTTTTACATCTGACTGAACCCATTACTTATTTCTTTCGTACAAACAAAGCAGCGTTCATTTTGGGCGCTGCTTTTTAATTTGCCCTACAAGATGCTATTAAATTCTCATAAGTCCTTAATTTTATGTGCATTCAGATTTCTATATTGGTAAGGTAAACCTGTCTCTTTACTAGGTATGAACAACGATTTGAACAATCTCAAGGAAATGGTTAAGTTTAAGTCACTTAACAAGTGGTATGGTGATTTTCATGCCCTAAAGGATATCGATTTAAATATTGAACAAGGAGAGATAGTGGTGATTTGCGGGCCATCAGGTTCGGGTAAATCAACCTTAATCCGTTGTATCAATCAGCTAGAACCTTTCGAAAGTGGCGAGCTTTGCGTGTTAGAACAAGTGCTTCCGAGTAAATTCAATACACCTGGCCAAGTCGGAATGGTGTTTCAGCATTTTCATTTATTCCCCCATCTTACCGTGCTCGAAAACCTGACTCTGTCGCCGATTCGTACGCTTAAAAAAAGCAAACGAGAAGCTGAGAAGATTGCAATGCACTATCTCGAGCGCGTACACATCGCAGAACAAGCCAACAAATATCCTGTACAACTTTCTGGTGGCCAACAACAACGAGTGGCTATCGCCCGTTCACTGTGCATGAAGCCTGAATTACTGCTTTTTGATGAACCGACTTCAGCGCTTGATCCGGAGATGATCAACGAAGTGCTCGACGTGATGGTTGAACTGGCGAGCGAAGGTATCACCATGGTGTGTGTGACCCACGAAATGGGCTTTGCGAAACAAGTGGCCGACCGCGTTATCTTCATGGATGAAGGACAAATTGTGGAATCGAATACGCCACAAGCGCTCTTTGAAAACCCTCAACATGAACGTACTCAAGCGTTCCTAAATCAGATCCTGACTTATTGATGTTGATTCGAATTATTAAACCCGCCCTATCTGCTTTGGTACAAATTGTTGTACTGGTGGCTGCTGTTGTTTGGATTCTCGACTCTGGTGCACAAACCATGGGATACAGCTGGCAATGGGAGCGTGTGCCGGACTATATTGCTTTCTATGAAGATGGTGAATGGTGGCCTGCAGAATTAGTTGAAGGGCTACTGGTTACCATCAATATCTCTTTGATTTCTTTGCTTGCTACGCTGATCATTGGTTTAACGACAGCACTATTGAGAAACTCAAATTCTGTGGTTGGACGCACCTTAGCCACCAGCTATGTTGAGTTGATTCGTAACACGCCGTTATTAGTACAAATTTATTTGCTCTATTTTGTATTTGGCCCCGTATTAGGGCTCGATCGCTTTAGTACTGCCGTTTTAGCCTTGGCACTTTTCCAAGGTGCTTACACCGCCGAGATATTTCGTGCTGGTTTAAATGGTATTGCGAGAGGACAATTTGAAGCAGCTCAATCCTTGGGCTTATCAAAGACCTATACTTACTGGGATGTGATTCTTCCTCAGGTGGTGCAACGTACCTTGCCACCTTTGACCAATGAAGTGATCTCTCTTATTAAAAACTCTTCAATTGTGAGTGTCATGGCTATATTTGACCTGACGACTGAAGCCAGAAACATCGTTTCTGAAACCGCGATGCCATTCGAGATTTGGTTCTCTGTGGCGATCATTTATCTTGCTCTTACACTTTCACTTTCTGCCGTTGCTGCTTGGCTTGAGCATAAGCTCGGAGCTAACTGGCGAACACAATAAGGATTTATCAGCATGAAGCTATTTAAAACCGCGATTACAGCCCTACTTGCGCTTGCCGTAAGTTTGCCTGCACTTGCTTCTGAAACGCCTAACCTCGATAAAATCAACGAACGTGGCTCACTGCGCGTTGGTATGTCGACATTTGTTCCTTGGGCGATGCGTAACAAACAAGGCGATCTCGTTGGCTTTGAAATCGACGTGGCTAAACGCCTTGCCGAAGATTCTGGTTGGAAAGTCGAATTTGTACCTACGGCATGGGACGGTATTATCCCTTCTCTATTATCGAAGAAGTTTGATGTGATCATCGGCGGTATGTCTATCACTGAAGCTCGTGCTAAAAGCGTATTGTTCACTGAACCTTACTCGCACTCTGGCGTTCAACTGGCGGCTAACAAAGAGCTAGCGGAAGGTTTTACTCAGATCTCTGATTTTGATTCTCGCCGCGTAAAAATTGCAGCACGTCGTGGAGCATTCACGGTTCAAGTCGCTCGTGAAACCTTCCCTAAAGCGAAAGTTCTGCAGTTCGATGACGATGCTCAAGCATTCCAAGAAGTATTGAACGGTAACGCACACGCGGTTATCGCGTCTAGCCCGAAACCAGAACACGAAACGATCAAAAACGCAGACACGCTATTTATTCCATTTGAAGAGCGTCTATCAAAAGGTAACGAAGCATTTGCAGTTCGCCTAGGTGAAACTGACAAGGCAGAATTCTTCAACGAATGGATCAAAGCACGTACTGAAGATGGTTGGTTGAAAGAGCGTTACGAGTACTGGTTCTCTACTCTAGATTGGCAAGACCAGATTGCTCAAGGTCAGTAATCAGAACTTTTGCTAGTGAATCGAGGCAGTGCGTTGTCTGCACTGCCTCGATTCGGCAACTTGATTCGCTTTAATGATGATCTAAAACTCAACAAAACAGCCTACTAATTATTATTGTTTAAACAGGAATGACGTGAGTAGTACTAGCGCATTAACAACACCTAAGCCCAACGTTTATATGAAGCCTTGGTATCAACGCCTTAACCTTTTGGATGGCGTGTTACTCGCTGTCATTTGTGTGTTTTCAGGCTGGCTTTATTATCGTTCTGCTGTTGGTATCAACTACCAGTGGCGCTGGGAAGATGCGTTTACCCTAATTTTCATTCCACCTTCTCAAGGCAGTATTCCCTACTTCTTCCAAGGCTTGATCGCTACACTGCGCTTGAGTGTCTGGAGTATGGTGTTAGCACTCTCTTTTGGCACATTGTTAGGTGTAGCAAGACACTCAAAGATCGCTTTCTTCAAAACACCGGCACTGATTTTTATCCAGTTGGTTCGAAATATTCCGCCACTGGTGTTTGTCTTCATATTCTATTTCTTCGTTTCTAACCAACTGATTCCATTACTTGGTTTAGAAAGTATCTTACGTGAACACAATGGCGAGATTAACGCTGTTCAAGCCTTTCTGTTTGGTCCTACTAACCTTTGGGAAAACTTAGCGTCTGGTGTTATCTGTATTGGTTTGCTCTCTTCGGCTTACATTGCGGAAGTGATTCGAGCGGGTTTAGAAGGTATTCCTAAAGGCCAATGGGAAGCGGCCGATTCGCTTGGCTTGTCTGCATTGTCTAAGTATCGATTTGTGGTTGGCCCACAAGTATTAACTGCCATCACCCCACCATTGGCAGGCCAAGCAATCTCCTTGGTTAAAGACACGTCGATTGTGTCTCTGATTTCGATCCAAGAGATGACGTTTGTTGGTACTGAGATGACAAACTCATCGGGGTTGATCTTCGAGATCTGGCTGATTGTAGGCTTCGTATATTTTGCTTTATGCTTTGCGCTTTCGCGTCTGTTCAAAGTGATTGAACAACGTTCTAGTGCTTACCTTAACCATCAGTAACGTCATTAATTAATAGTACCGACTCGCCCGACCATTCCTTTCCCTTATCAAGTTCACCTGATTGGTTTAAGCTATTGACCAATCGGGATTTATCCCTTCATATTTCTTCTTAGAAACACAGCGAAATACTCGTCTAATCACTATACTTGAAGTATCGAACTACGTTGATTCTTCTCAAGGACATCACTCAGCATGGACAATCATAAAGAAAGAGCTTTTTACGCCGTTGTCGGCGCATTGGTTGGAGACGCCGCTTCCATGGGGTTGCACTGGCTGTATGACCAAGAGAGGATCTTACACGTGGCTGGTTTCGAGCCAGAATTTCGCTCACCGAATCAGTTCGATTATCAAGACAAAGGCTACTTTGCGCACCAAGGAAAAACGTCCGGTGAGCACTCGCAATACGGTGCTCAGTTATTGGCAATGGTCGATAGTTTAGTCGACAACCAAAAATACGATGAAGCGAGCTATATTCAACATTTCCGCAAATGGTTTGATTTCGGTGGTAGTTGGCAAGGCTACATTGATAAAGCGACGCGCATGAGCTTGCTGAACATCCATCAATTAGAACTAGAGGGCGCCCCGATTACTGCCTGTGGCGCAGACGATACGCAGCTCCCCGCAGTTTCAAAGATCATTCCATTAGTAGCCTGTACTTATACCTCTCACACCTTACCAGCGATGGTAGAGAACGCGGTACGAGTGACCAACAACAACGACAAAGCCGTGGAATGGGCGCAAGCCATCACCCTGTTGATTCAAGCAGCGATTCAAGGCAACTCACCATTACAGTCCGTAGAAATGGTGCGACAAACTTGCAGCAGATTTATACATGATCAAATCGATGAAGCATTGGCTGAACCTGAGCTTTCAATAACAGATGCCGCGAAGAAGTTTGGATTGCATTGTGAACTGAGTGCCGCATTTCCCTTGCTGATTCGCATCATTGCGGGTGCTCAGAGCTATAAACAAGGCATTCGCGACAATATCTTATGTGGCGGTGACAGCTGCGGGCGTGCGATTGTGATTGGCGCGGTATTAGCGGCGTGTTTCTACGAAGAAGATGGCGGAATCCCAACCGAATGGCTGAAACAGGTCGAACTCAATGGCGGTGTATTGTCTTTGCCGATTGAATGATTCAAACAATAATAAATAAAACTAAAGCGCCTCTCGATTCCTTGCTTGAGAGGCGCTTTTCTTTTCACTAGCCACCTAAAGTAATCACTAGAAGTAATCACTTAAAAGAATGACTTAAATGAATGCTTTAAACGACCGACTTAAAGGAATAGCTTCAGTTTTGGTCAATAAACTTTGCGGATGCCTACGACCGCCAGTTTATTGCGCTAACCAACCCTGAGAACTAGAACCTTCTCTAGAACTGATACGCGGCAGAAAGCTTGTAGTTACGACCCGGTTCATAGTCATCCAAGGTAAAGCCTCTTGCCGTGCCTGAACGAGAAGCGTGTGAGGTGTATTGCTCATCAAACACGTTATCGATACCAAAGGTGACAGACAATCCATCAAGATTCGAAGGCACCCACTGAGCAAACAGGTTATGAACGTCATAGCCTTCTTTGATCGGCTGACCATCGAATACGTTGTCTTCATCTTTCACGAACATCGAATTCCAACCAAAGATAGTCTCAAGCGCTTCAGACTGATAATCGAGTGTCAGCGTAATGCTGTCACCCATATCAATACTTCGACCATTGCCACCTGCGACTGCACCGCCTGTGTCTTTATTTTTAGTCTCTGAAAGCGCATAGGACAGCTTACTGTTAAACATCTCGTAGCCATAAGATAGGCTCGCCTCGAAGCCCTTTATCTCAACGTCACCTAGGTTATAAATCAAATAACTCTTACTTGCACGTTGATACTTTTCGGCAATATAGTCATCAATATTAGTTTGGAATACTGTCAGGTTGGCACCAATAAAGTGATTATCCAAGCGCTTATCGAAACGGACACCACCTTGCGTGTTCTGCCCTGTCTCAGCCTTCAGATCGTTAGCCAAATAAGCGACATCTTGGTAAGCAATAAAGCTCTCCATCAACTCAGGGCCTTTGAACAACGAACGTGTACTCGCGAACAGCGTCCAATCTTGAGTAACATCCCATTGAGTGGCCAACGACCAAGTTACATCGTCAAAATCTTCGCTACCGACTTCTGCTTTACGTTGGTAATCATCAAAACGAAGTCCTGCCGTAACCGAGAATGCTTGAGTAAAGTAGAACTGATCTTCAACAAAAAGGGCTGTAGAGATTGCTGACTCGTCCATAAACTTGCTGCTGCCGTAATAGCTGCTCGATGACTTGTCCATGTAGTCAAAGCCATAAGTCGCGATGTTATCAAACGACATCAGGCGATAATCGGATTGGAACTTTACGTTGAGACCAAAGTTTTGGTTTTTAGCCGTGTTTTTGGATAAGCGATTAGAAGGCCAACGTGGTGCCATAACACTTTCATCTCGCTGAATCTCAGTTTCCGTGTTGTATAGAGTCACGTTACCTTGATGACTTTCACCACGCAGCTCATAGCTGGCCGTGATGGTGTCACGGTTGTAATCGGTAGGAATGAGGATGTTTTTAGACAAACCCACGTTCGTACCACCCGACATATCAGGGCGTGGACTGTAATCACCGTTATCACGGTACATATCATAAGAGAGTTCAAAACGGTGTAAGTCACTTGGCTCAAAACCAATCTTACCTAGAATATTGTATACATCCCCTTCTGAGCCAAAGGTTTCAGTACCATCACCATCTTCAAAGTTGTCACGGCTCATGTAATGGCTGTAAAGCATGGCATCGACGTTATCTGACAACAAACCATACACAGTAAGTGAACCTTGCTGGCTTGCATTCGTGGCATACCCGCCATAAACACGAGCGCCAAAAGTCTCGTCGTAGCGAAGTAGATCTTTGGCATCTTTGGTTTCAAACAGCACTGAACCGCCTAACCCATTTTGCGTCACCGAGTTGTTACCTACTTGGATATCCGCTGATTTCAATATGTCAGGGTTAAGAGTCAAATTACCAATATGATGGAACATGTTGGCGTGCTGAGAAGCGCCATCTAATCGAATGTCTAAGTCAGTTTCGCTTAGGCCGCGAATCGTAATTCGCTGGTTGATCGAGTGCGTTCCCCCAACATCAACTCCGGGGATTTCGCGCAGCAAATCTGACATATGGTCAGCTTGCTTCAGTGACATGTCATCTGCAATGATCGATTCAGTGTTGCTTGAGACTTTCGTTCCCCACACCACAACTTCATCGAAGTGCGATGTACTTTCTTCGGCAATAACAGAGCTACTAAACGTGCTGGCAATTGCGATATAGAGGGCTGAAAGCTTAATTGTTGATCTGACTGGGCTTTCCATAGATTCAATCCTAGATGTAAATGATAATAATTATCAATCATGATAGGGTTGTAACCTATAAATGCACAGATGATTTGCTTATGCAAAAACGCATAGCTGTTATGAGGAACGGTCAAATGAGTGAAGTAACGTCTAAACGGGCTAAAATTGGCAAAGTCACTCTGACTAAAAAGTTGGAGCAAACAGAAAAGCAGATTATTGTCACACAAGGTCAAACTACACAGACATCACTGGCTGAGGGGAAATTTCTTTCTTATCAATATAATGAACTAATATTTATCCACGGCGGCCGCTGTATTGAGCTCGTCGATACTAAGATAATCTCTACCGCTCACGCTTCAGTTCTGATCACCATTCTTTTAGAAGGTAAGCTGTCATTTGGTTACGATGATCTCGAATTTGATCTCGATGCCACTCATCAACCTCAAGGTGTGGTGGTCAACCTCACTAAACCCGCTAATTTCCGTCGAGTGATGACAGCAAGCAATAAACTCAATAAGATTAACATCTTAGTCAAACCAAAATGGTTCGAATCTCGAGTAACCGAAGAGTGTAAATGCCGAAACTTCATCAATACACATAATGCCAACTTCCAATTAGAAGTGACGGAAAAAATCTGGAAGCTTACACAAGAATTGACGACTTGCTCTTCACCCAATAACTTCCATCAGAAGTTGCATATAGAATCCTTAACTCAACAGATCCTTGAGAATTCGATGCATCAACTACCACAAACTTGCTGTCTGGCTTACCAAACTAAACCAAAAATAATAAAACCAGCGACACGTGCAACTAACATTGAACATCAAAGTTATGACGAACGAATTGAGGCTGTAATCTGCTTTATTGAAATTCATCTAGACCAAGAGCTGAGCCTAAAAATGCTTGCTGAGCATTTTTCGATGAGTGTATCTAATATTCAAAGGCGTTTTAAGCAGTCATACAACATGACAATCAACGGTTACATCCGTTTGAGACGATTAGAGATCGCACGTCAGCATTTAGAACGAGGGTTGGTTTCAATCACCGAGGCCGCCTATGAAGCGGGTTATCAGCACCCTTCTAATTTCACCAATGCTTTTAAGAAAACCTTCGGTGTGCCGCCACAAGACATAGCGATTAAGACTTAGTTACATTGATATAAAACTATTTGCTCTATAACTTTAAAAGGCTATATCTAACATCTGCTATGTTGGCCAGGTGACCGCCACATATAAACAAACTGGTCATTCTGCGAAGTAATTTCAAATCCAAACCTCAGATACAAACCTCCAACTCGATTGCCTTGTAAATAGCATAGTTCGACAGGCTTATTGAGGCTATCAGCCTTGGTTAAGCAATCAGCTTTAGTTAAGAAATCTTTCAGTACTTGGCTACCAATTCCCTTTCCATGATACTCAGGCAGCAAGAAAAATCGGCAAAAATAGAAGTGGTCGCCTTTATCTTGCAGCAAAACACTACCAATCGCTTTGCCGTGATATTCAATGATCTCGGGCCGTTCTTCAGCCCACTCTTCGGCATGTATATCTCGTTGAATTTGCTCATCCCAGCCAAAAACAGCTTTGATTGGCTCAAATTCAGCCGCCTTTTTCAGCTCGAACAGAAATTCATAATCTGATGACTGAGCGGGTCTTGTCGAATACTTCAAAATATCTCCAACAATAATCAATGAACTATATAGCCAACGCTCGACTACTGCTTCTTAACGTACTTCGCTGTAACGAGCATTTCACCGCCACCATCCAGCTTGCAATCTAGCTGGTGATCTTTGCCTTCATTGATGCGTCGAATCACAGCTTTAGTACCAATTTTCAATACGCTAGAACTGCCTTTGATTTTTAGATCTTTAATGAAGGTAACTTTATCACCACTTTCCAATACAACGCCATTTACGTCCTTAACACGCGCGGCTTCTCTTTCTAAACGCTCTTCTTCTGGGTTCCACTCATAGGCACACTCAGGGCAGATTAGGTTGTTTTGGTCTGGGTAGACATATTCAGATTGGCATTGCGGGCAAGGAGGTAGAGACATACGTTAATACTTCATTTAAATAGAATTTGTTCCATTTTAATGACTCTTGTCAGGCTTAGCGAGCATAAATCTAACAAGTTTTACGGAGAGCTAATTGTCGTAAAAAAGATCAGTACCTAAAACGAACAAACACAGCCGCTAAGCTGTGTTTGTTTAAAAAGTTGAGAAGCAGAACGGCTTAACGTTCGACTTTTGGTGAGTAAATCGAGTAAGCGGTGATTTGCCCTGCCACGATTGCAGAGAACATGAATAGCGCCGATAAACCAATACTTGGAATAGGCAAAATCGATTGTTCAAACACCGACTGGCTGGCACTTACTAATACTCGGCTACCCGGAACCAAGATTATGATCCCTTGCACGATATAAATAGAGCCCGTGAGCTCCATCTTCTTGGCAATCCAAGTTCCGTACAAAGTAATAAGAACCGTCGTAACCCAAGTGCCGACAACCCAACCACTGTCAAAACCTAGATAGAACGGCCCCCACATACCCAGAACTGCCACTGGCAAGCCAAGTAAGATGTCTTTAGGACGCGCATTGAACATCACACCAATCGACACCGAGATCAACACCAAACCAGATATGTGCATCCATGTCGGAACCGCATTCGTATAGTCAATGGAGACCGCTTGTCCCCATATAGCTTCACCAATGTTGAGCCCCATAATAATCCCGACAAACAGCTTTATCAGGGTTAATGCACTCTGCCCTAACAAACTGGTACCAGAGACGAGATCATTAAACGCCAAACATTCTAGTGCGTTGGCTATGGATAACCCGGGGACAAACAAGACAATCGAAGCGATACATAACGCCCACACCGGGATCGGCAACCCTGTGCTTGCCAAAAATGCCACGAAGATACCCGTTAATAGTGCCGAGATGAATTCAACCGCAATAGCGCGACGTGAATGAAGAACTTGCTGACATACCCAAACCATCAGACCCAGTAACGCAGAAAAGCCAACGGCTTCCAACGTACTGCCAATAAGCATCAGATACGCTGGCGGAATACCCATATTGGCCAGTGCCGTCACAAGTTTAGAGTAACCGACAGGCTCTGGCACAGGCTCACTGCTCGGTTGGTTAATACGAATGATGGTATTGGCCAACAAACTCAAGTTAATCGAAGCAGGCTTTAGACGCTTAAGAATAACGGCGTTGTTATCGTCTGGAAATTGATAATTAATCGCGGTTGGCGTTGCTTGGATCATCACATCGACACCATGCTTTTTTGCATAGAATTGGGTGTATTTCTCTAGCTTGTAAGGAGCACAACCACTGCGATGAAGAGTGTCACCAATTTCAACAATTTTGTTAATTCGGAACTGAGAAGGCATGGGAATTTTAGGGGAGACAAAATGTGCGGCAAATGTACCAAACGATAGACGTAATGACGAGAGTTTTGCATGAATTATCAACTAAATTCGTTACTTTTTCCTTCGAACGCTTAGAGGAGCCTATAACTCCACCCGCTTCGGATTCGCTTGATGAATACTTTGGCAGACTGGCAAGTTAAAACAATGCATCCAGATTGTTATTAATGGGCATCAAAATACGAATGGAAATCAGTTTATGTTAACAGTCAAATTGCCTGTATTTATGTTAATTTTATGATGAGGAAACACCACTAAAATAGGTTTATAAATCCAACTGAGTGGGTCTTAGAAAGAGCGGAGCGTTCTTTGTTGTTTCTCGCCCTACGTTTAACGAGAGTTTAGTCACATTTTATTCACTCTAAAAGCGCCGAACATGATGGAAAAACTAGCGGAGTGGTGGTTATGCGAGCACTTAGAATAAAAATGAAAGAAAAAGGTTTCGTTTTCAGTTAGATGTGGCATTATCAAACTCGTTAAGACGATGTGCGTACATCGTATAATGGCTATTACCTCAGCCTTCCAAGCTGATGATGCGGGTTCGATTC
>NZ_JBFSUD010000101.1:0-13641 GCF_041467175.1 Vibrio sp. 10N.247.310.24 | reverse complement strand
AGCGCAACCTTGCCAAGGTTGAGGTCATCGGTTCGAACCCGATGTATCGCTCCAGTTTACTTTTCATGGTAAACAAAACTCTTTAAACCACAGTGTTTAAAGACGACCTTACCGGTCACGCTCTTTCTTTAATGCTGCGAAGCATAATCCCCCCAAAAAGCAAATAATCCTCCATTATGGTGGATATTTTTTTGTCTTAAATTTTTGTTAGCAACAAGAATGCTAGTAAACATCAGGTCTCTGAAGCAGATACTTGAGGTTTTTCATATCTATAAACAGACTTACCCACAAAGTATCAAGTGTGGATAACTTGGTTGATAAAGTTATTTCAGACCTAATTCTTTACATTTCTCTAAAAGATCTTTCTTGTTTTCAGTATATTAGCTGAATTGTGCCGATCGTAACTCATTGTTTTTTATCAGGTTGAATGCTTACCTTGAATTTGATAAAAGATCGTTAACTTGTTGTTTTTTGATCTTAATCATTTATCGGTACTGTGTTTAACTTTACGTGGGTGTCGGAAGTTTACGAGAGTTCTGAATTTTTTCCACATTGTTAGAATTGAGAACAAGGTCAAACATTGTTCGAAAATTATGTGCAACGAGTTGTGTTGTATGGTGGGTTGTTGGTGTGGGTTGACCTGCCAATCGTTGATGGCTAAGGGGCTAGGCGTCTCTTGGTAGCCCTTTCTCAACGATGCGTATTAGCCTGTGCTTTTTGGTGAGGATTTTGCTGCTATTTTTTTGCACACAGCTATTTTTCTGCGTAGAGCTATCTTCTTGCATGCTGCTAGCATTGGGTAACTGTTGTAGTTGTTTATTTAAAGCCCACTCAATATGCACATCCAGCATTTCGTTGTTGCCTCGATGAGATTCCAGTGTTTCAACAATGCGTTGTTGAAATGGCGCATTGCCCATAGCAACAAAAATATTGCGTAACCATTGGGTGTGTCCAATACGTCTTATCGCTGAGCCTTCCATCTTCTTTAGGAAGGTCGCTTCATCCCAACTTGAAAGTGAAACAAGGTCTGCCTCTCGGAAGTCTTCTCTGCGCTGGAAGTCTGTTTGCTCAGTGAGTTCGGCATGGCGGTTCCACGGGCAAACTAACTGACAGTCATCGCAACCGTAAATACGATTACCAATTGCGTCTCTAAACTCTTCCGGGATCACACCATCATATTCAATGGTTAAGTACGAGATACATTTTCGAGCATCCACTACGCCATCAGCAATAATGGCGCCCGTTGGACAAGAAGTGATACATGCGGTGCATTTGCCGCACTCATCGACACTGGGTTCATCTGTTGGAAGAGGTATGTTAACTAACAATTCTCCTAGGAAGAACCAAGAGCCAGCGTCTTTATCAAGAATTAATGAGTGTTTACCTGTCCAGCCCAACCCTGCTTTTTGAGCGAGCGGTCGTTCCAAGATGGGCGCTGAATCCACGAAAGGACGTGAGTCTAAACCTTCGACTTCCTTCTCGATTCTTTGTCCCAGCTTTTTCAACTGGTTGCGGAACAATTTGTGATAATCGCGGCCTAAAGAATAACGGCTGATATAACCTTGAGTGGTATCGCTTAGGTTAGAGGCAAACTGAGCTTCTGGTGGTAGATAGTTCATTCGGGCGCTGATCACTCGAATGGTGCCTGGGTGAAGTTCATTGGGACGAGCACGCATCATCCCATGTCGAGCCATCCAATCCATTTCGCCGTGGTTGCCAGCATCTAGCCATGCTTGAAGAGGGGCTTCATGTTCACTTAAATCAACATCGCAGATGCCAACTTTTTGAAAGCCTAGTTCTTTTCCCCAGATTTTAATTTTTTCAGCAAGATGGTCTAGATTCATGGCTTAATTCTTAATTCTTATTTTCTCTGTTTTACAATTAGAGATAAGGCTAATTAAAATTAGGTTCGGCAAAAATGGGGGCGGATCTTAACGGATCTTAGTGGTATTGACCAGAACAGACGTGTTTTGATCAGTATTTTTCATAGAACTTACACTTGAGTGCTTGTCTCCCAAAAGCATCACGGTTTACTATTCTTGTTCTTTTGATTTTTATATAGTCAACGATCGATTTTTAGAGAACGTATTCATGAGCACGAAACAATTTACTTTGAAAGATGAACAAGCAACGATTCAATTAGGAACGGAGCTTTCTAATCTTTGCTCACAGCAGACAACTATTTATCTGCATGGTGATCTTGGCGCAGGTAAAACGACCTTCAGTCGTGGTTTTGTAAAAGCACTTGGCCATCAAGGAAATGTAAAGAGCCCAACGTATACTCTAGTTGAACCTTATCAACTTGCCGATTGGCAGGTGTACCATTTTGATCTTTATCGCCTAGCCGATCCTGAAGAATTAGAGTTTATGGGGATTCGTGACTACTTCACGCCAGATGCTATCTGTTTGGTTGAATGGCCAGAGAAAGGTTATGGAATGCTACCAGAAGCAGATTTGGATATTGATATTCGTTACCAAGACGATCACCGCATTGTTTCTTTAACCGCTAACAGTGAATACGGACAGCGCTTACTTAGTCAGTTGGAGTTATGTTGATTTCTAGACGCCTTATTTCAGCAGTAGCTATGTTGGCTGCTGTTTTTTCTATACTGTTTTCTTCACTTGTTTCTGCAAACTCACTAAAGAGTTTAAGGGTTTGGCCTTCTCCAGAAGAAACTCGTGTGGTTATCGATTTAAAATCAGAAGCGGATTTCAGCTATTTCACCCTGAGTAGCCCGAGTCGCTTGGTTGTTGATTTAAAAAAGACCAACCTTGCAACTAAGTTACCGGTCGTGGTGAAAGACAGCCCCGTTCTATCTAAGATTCGTAAAAGCTCACCGCCAGACAAAAACACCTATCGCTTGGTTTTTGAGTTAAAGAAGTCGTCTAAAGCAGAGTTGTTTAAACTCAGTCCGACTCCTGGTGGTCAGTACGGACATCGCTTGGTGATCGATTTGCCTCATGGTGCGGCAAGTAAAGGCAAAGCAACATCAACGCCGACTAAGCCAACAGTGAGTAAGAACCTCAATCAAGTTAAGCGTCAGCGTGATGTTCTGATTGTGATTGACCCAGGCCACGGTGGTGAAGACCCTGGTTCCATTGGCCCATCTCGTAAATATGAGAAGAATGCGACTCTTAGTATTTCGAAAAAGATCGCTGCGCAGTTGAATGCAGTTCCGGGAATCAAAACGCGTTTAACACGTAATGCTGATTACTTTGTAAACCTGAACAGACGTGTTGCAATTGCTCGTGAGAACGAAGCACACCTCTTGATCTCTATTCACGCCGATGCCTTTACGACGCCTCAACCAAGAGGTGGTTCGGTGTTCGTGTTGAATACTCGACGGGCAAATACTGAGATTTCCCGTTGGATTGAGAACAAAGAGAAGCAGTCAGAATTGCTGGGCGGCAGCGGTGCTGCGTTTACTGGCAATATTGCAGATAAAAACGTCAACCAAACCCTGCTTGATTTGCAGTTTAGCCACTCTCAAAAAGAGGGCTACAAACTGGCAACGACCATTCTCTCTGAAATGGGTAAGGTCGCAAAACTGCATAACAGTAAGCCGATTAACACCAGCTTGGCAGTGTTACGTTCACCACAAATTCCATCGGTACTTGTAGAAACGGGCTTTATTTCGAATCCGACCGAAGAGAAGCTTCTTTTCCAACGTTCGCATCAAGACAAACTTGCGCGGGCTGTGACCAAAGCGGTCGTTAAATATTTGAAAGCGAATCCACCAGAAGGGATTGTTATTTCTAACGCGGCGGCATCTTCTAACTCTACCAGTCAGCACAAAGTACAGCGTGGTGAATCATTGTCTGTGATTGCGAAGAGGTACGGCTCGTCTACACAAGCATTATTGAAGTTGAATGGTTTGAAGTCGACGAGCTTAGCGGTAGGGCAAATTCTAAAAATTCCAAGCTCGGGTTCACAAGCGGCTACCACAACAAGCCGTAAAACGCTGACACACACGGTTAAGTCTGGAGAGTACTTAGGCAAGATAGCTAGCCGTTACAAAGTATCGGTAGCAAGCATTAAACGTGAGAACCGCTTGAAATCAGAAACCGTGAGAGTAGGCCAAAAGTTACGTATTACGGTTGAAGTAAAAGATATACCTCTACGTAAACATAAAGTCGCAAGAGGTGATTATCTTGGCAAGATTGCTTCGAAATATGGCGTGAGCGTCAACAGTATCCGTCAAGCAAACAAACTACGTTCCGATGAGTTGGCCATTGGCCAAGTGCTGATTATTCCGCACAAATAGTTGGCTAATGTTGAAGTAATGTTTAGAACATAGAAGCAATCTCAAACGCGAGAAGTGCTTCTATAAATGGCAGTAAGGTAGCTATACATATGACGATCAAAATACTGCCAGCTCGGCTAGCTAACCAAATCGCAGCGGGTGAAGTGGTAGAAAGACCTGCTTCTGTTGTGAAAGAGTTGGTTGAGAACAGTTTGGATTCTGGTGCGACACGTATCGATATCGATATCGAGAAAGGTGGCGCTAAGATGATCCGTGTTCGTGACAACGGCAAGGGCATTGTTAAAGATGAGCTTGCCTTGGCATTAAGCCGTCATGCTACCTCTAAAATTCATACTCTTGATGACCTTGAAGCGATCGTCAGCCTAGGTTTCCGAGGTGAAGCTCTGGCGAGTATTAGCTCTGTTGCGCGCCTAACTATGACTTCACGCCCTACGACTCAGGATCAAGCTTGGGCTGCACATAGTGAAGGTCGTGATATGCAGGTGAAACTGCAGCCAGCAGCGTATCCCATTGGCACCTCGGTTGAGGTATTGGATCTGTTCTTCAATACTCCGGCACGACGTAAATTCTTACGCACCGAGAAAACTGAATTCACGCATATCGATGAGCTGCTTAAACGCATTGCATTGAGCCGTTTTGATGTGACGATTAACCTTCGTCATAACGGTAAAATGATTCGTCAGTACCGCGCTGCAAAAACACAAGTTCAAGCCGAAAAGCGCATCGCAGCTGTATGTGGCAATCCTTTTGTTCGCCATATGCTTAAGATCGAACTTGAGCATCAAGGCTTAAAACTTCATGGCTGGATCACCACGCCTGAAGGAGCAAGACAACAAAGCGATCTGCAATACTGTTATGTGAATGGTCGTATGATGCGTGACAAGCTCATCAACCATGCGATTCGTCAAAGCTACGAAACTAGCTTGCGCCCCGACCAATTCGCTACGTATGTGTTGTTCATCGAGCTAGACCCACATCAGGTGGACGTGAATGTTCATCCTGCAAAACATGAAGTGCGTTTTCATCAAGCCCGCCTTGTACACGACTTTATCTACCAAGCCTTGAGTGATGGCTTAGCCCAAAGCAAACAAATTGATGCAGCACCGATCAAGCAGTCTGCGTTTCATCAGTCAGAAGTGATGCATCATCAGCAAGGTAGCTCGAATCCGGGTATCGGAGAGATTGCCAGTTTCTCAGAGCCTGAAAGCATAATGCCGAGCAGTTCAGAACAACCTCAAGTATCTGATAGTGAAAGATATGCTATTGAGCAAACGCCAGCCTACCCAAGAAAAGCCGAATCTGAACAGGTTTATGATAACCCTCAGCACAGCGTTAATGATGGTGGGCAGCGTTATAGCTCACCAGCTAACCGAGGTTCATCGTCTAGCAGAGGCTCGTCGGATCGCGAAACCAGTTTTACAGGCTCGCCTCGTCAAGAGTGGATAGAGTCTCGACCTGAACCTAAAAAAGAAAAAGAGCCGCACCAACATCATGGTGAGCCTGCTCCATCTAAGCGAGAAGTGAAGGCCTATAAAGAGCTTCTGAAAACGCCAGATTTTGATGACCAAGTTGTAGAACCATACTCACCTCACGAGCATGTGGCACCCGTAGAAACCAGAGACAGCATAGAAAATAAAGAAGCTAAGCCTGCTCAACAGAACCCTGTTCATTTAAAGCCAAGAGTACCTGTGACGGACTTAGGCAAAGCAGTCTCGGTAGTGGAACGCCAATATTTGGTAATGGGAAACAAGAACGGCAGTGTGTTGGTTTCTTTGGCTAAGGCTGAGTTATTGCGTGTTGTTGGTCAGCTTGATACGCGTGATGGCGCGTTAAAGAGCCAACCATTATTAGTGCCTTTATCCATCAAATTAGGCGCTGATTTAGTCGATGTCGCTAAGGCGCTAAGTCCAATACTGTCTGTGCTTGGTATCGAGCTTAAAGCTAGGAATAACGAAGCGATAATGGTGATGGGAGTGCCTTCTCCTTTGAGGCAGCAAAACTTACAAATTTTGATCCCAGATCTGTTATCTTACGCGGCTTCAATAAACGCTCAGGCCTCGGAAACTCAAGGCCATAGCTTTTCTAGCGATACGTTACCATTACTGGTTAACTGGATCGGGATTCAGACAGCACAAGTAAAAAACGACTACACTTTATCTGAAGCGGTTCAACTAGTTGGGGAACTTGAGCAACTTTGGCATGGTCTACTTCCATTAGATGATCCCGAATTTGTTAATCCTATCGACTTTTCTGCAACCATCGCTGCTTTTATGGCTTAGTTTTCAGGTGAATTTTCACAGCTGAGTTTTAGATAAATTAAGCTTATTTACGGCTTCGGCTGTTTACGATTTAACTGTTGCGATGAGGCTTTTCTTAGTAGACAAGAGTATCGCGACATGAAGCCTTTTAATTAAGTGCTCTAACAGAGAAATAAATACAAAATATCATGACTGAAAAATTACCTTTAGCGTTGTTTTTAATGGGCCCAACGGCATCAGGAAAAACAGATTTAGCTATCCGCTTGCGTCAGAAATACCCGGTAGAGATCATTAGTGTCGATTCGGCGCTAATCTACAAAGACATGGATATTGGTACTGCTAAGCCGGATGCAGGAGAGCTCGCGCTCGCGCCTCATCGCTTGATTGATATTCTCGATCCAAGCGAAGCGTATTCTGCGGCTGACTTTCGTCGTGATGCGATCAGTGAAATGAATAAGATTGTAGCGGAAGGTAAAATCCCGCTACTTGTTGGTGGCACAATGCTTTACTACAAGGCATTGTTGGAAGGTTTATCGCCACTACCCGCCGCGGATCAAGAGATTCGTAAGCAGATTGAAGCGGAGTCTATTGAACAGGGTTGGCAGGCATTGCATGATCAATTAAGAGAGATAGATCCCGTATCCGCTGAAAGAATACACCCAAATGATCCACAAAGGCTTTCAAGGGCATTGGAAGTTTATCGAATTTCGGGTAAAACATTAACAGAGCTAACTCAAACGAAAGGCGATAGCCTGCCATTTCGTGTAAAACAATTTGCAATAGCTCCCAAGGAAAGGAAAGAACTCCATCGCCGCATTGAGCTGCGTTTCGAGAAGATGATAGAAGCGGGATTTGAAGATGAAATGAAAGCGTTGTACGCCAGAGAGGATCTTCACCCTGAACTACCATCGATCCGATGCGTTGGTTATAGGCAGATGTGGGATTATTTAGATGGGAATTGCGATTTAGACGAAGCGGTTTTCCGTGGTGTCTGCGCAACCCGTCAATTGGCCAAGCGACAAATCACCTGGTTACGCAGTTGGGATGATTTAACTTGGTTGGATAGCGAAAACATTGAACAGGCGTTAGAAACTCTTTCAGATGCAATAGCATCTGATTAGTATTGCTGTGTATAATGTGATCGCTTTTGCGTGAATATACTCTGGAAAGGATCAGTTGTTGAGGCTTTTAAAAATCACAGCCTTTCAATAACAACGGAGTTTTTTTATTCGTTTAGCTCAGATGCAAAGGCCGCACCTTTTTGTGCACCACTAGCTAAATAATTACAACAAAATATAAATAAGGAAAATAAAATGGCTAAGGGGCAATCGCTACAAGACCCATTCCTAAATGCACTCCGTCGTGAGCGCATTCCAGTCTCTATCTATCTTGTTAACGGCATCAAGCTGCAAGGTCAGATCGAGTCTTTCGATCAATTCGTGATCTTATTGAAGAACACAGTAAACCAAATGGTTTACAAGCATGCGATTTCTACTGTGGTTCCTGCTCGTGCAGTGAGTCACCACAGCGGCGAGCAACAACGCGCGCCATCTGATCGTCCTGAGAAGACTGAAGATTAATCGTTCAATTGATACAGCTTGCGCTGTAATAAGGAGTTGGTTGCTTGTTTGACCGTTATGAATCCGGCGAGCGAGCCGTACTTGTTCATATCAACTTCACGCAAGAGGGAGAATGGGAAGACCTGAGCGAATGTGAAATGCTGGTCTCCTCAGCGGGGGTAGAAACGCTACAAGTGATTACTGGTAGCCGACAATCCCCACTCCCTAAATACTACGTTGGAGAAGGTAAAGCCCTAGAAATCGCACAAGCTGTTCAGCTAACCGGTGCTGAAATTGTGATTTTTAACCACTCCCTCTCTCCTGCCCAAGAGCGAAACCTCGAGCAATTGTGTAAATGTCGTGTGATTGATCGCACGGGTTTGATCTTAGATATCTTTGCACAACGTGCGCGAACTCATGAAGGTAAGCTACAAGTTGAGCTCGCTCAGCTTCGTCATATCTCTACTCGATTGATTCGTGGTTGGACTCACCTTGAAAGGCAGAAAGGTGGTATTGGTCTTCGTGGTCCAGGTGAAACTCAACTGGAAACCGATCGACGTTTGTTGCGTGACCGTATAAAGGCAATATTACGTCGTTTAGCGAAAGTCGCTAAGCAGCGTGAACAAGGACGACGTGCTCGTAATCGAGCTGAAATCCCAACAATTTCTTTGGTTGGTTATACCAACGCGGGGAAATCAACACTTTTCAATCGCATCACAAGTGCTGGTGTTTATGCGGCAGACCAACTGTTTGCAACCTTAGACCCAACACTACGTAAGATTGATTTGGCAGATGTCGGGCCTGCAATTCTCGCAGATACCGTAGGTTTTATCCGCCATCTACCACACGACTTGGTCGCTGCGTTCAAGGCTACGTTACAAGAGACGCAGGAAGCTGACATTTTGTTACATGTTGTTGATGCCAGTGATGACCGCTTTCGTGAGAACATTCAGGCTGTTCATGAAGTATTAGAAGAAATCGATGCTCATGAAGTGCCAACCCTTGTAGTCATGAACAAAATTGACTGCATGGAAGACCAAAAACCTCGAATTGAAAGAGACGAAGAGGGCGCACCTCGCGCTGTTTGGGTTTCTGCAATGGAAGGAGAAGGCATTGAACTGCTGTTTGAAGCTTTAACTGAGCGTTTAGCAAGTCAAATGGTTCAATTCCGATTGTGTATTCCACATCAACATCAGGGCCGTATTCGTAGCTTATTCTTTGAGATGAAATGTATTCAACAAGAAGAGTATGATGAAAATGGTAACTTGTTGATAGGTATCCGAATGCAACAAATAGATTGGTCTAAACTTGAAAAAAGAGAAGGGGCGCTCTTAGGTGGCTTTATCGTTACCAAAGAGACTGCTACAGTATAACGTCATATCAAATGATGGAGCTTTCTAATGGCGTGGAATGAGCCTGGAAATAACAACAACGGCGATAATAACGGCCGCGATAACGACCCTTGGGGTAAGAACAATAATCGCGGCGGCCGAGATCAAGGACCGCCAGACTTAGACGAAGTGTTTAGTAAACTAAGTCAAAAGTTAGGTGGCAAGTTTGGTAAAAAAGGTGGCAACGGTAACGGGCCATCTATTGGTGGTGGCGGTGCGATTGGCTTTGGTGTCATTGCTGTCATTGCGATTGCTATCTGGTTCTTCGCTGGTTTCTATACCGTTGGCGAAGCAGAAAGAGCAGTAGTACTTCGACTGGGTCAGTTCGACCGTATCGAGGAACCTGGTCTTAACTGGCACCCACGCTTTATCGATGAAATCAAAGATGAGCAACTGGTAAACGTTCAAGCGATTCGTTCTCTACGTGCTGCTGGCACCATGCTAACGAAAGATGAAAACGTTGTGACCGTTGAAATGGGTGTTCAATACCGTGTTTCTGACCCATACAAATACTTGTATCGTGTAACGAATGCAGACGACAGTTTACGCCAAGCAACCGATTCTGCGCTTCGTGCGGTAATTGGTGACTCACTAATGGATAGTATCTTGACAAGTGGTCGTCAGCAGATTCGTCAAAGCACTCAAGAAACGTTGAACCGTATTATTGATAGCTACGACATGGGTATTCTGATTGTTGACGTGAACTTCCAGTCAGCACGTCCACCTGAGCAAGTGAAAGATGCATTTGATGATGCTATCGCGGCTCGTGAGGATGAAGAGCGTTTCGAGCGTGAAGCTGAAGCTTACCGAAATGATATTCTTCCAAAAGCAACAGGTCGTGCTGAGCGTTTGAAGAAAGAAGCGGTGGGTTACTCAGAGCGCACAGTTAATGGTGCTCTAGGTCAAGTAGCTCAGTTCGAGAAACTGCTACCTGAATACCAAGCAGCTCCTGAAGTAACACGTAACCGTATGTACCTTGATACAATGGAAAAAGTGTACTCAAGCACATCGAAAGTCCTGATTGATTCTGAATCAAGCGGTAACTTGCTATACCTACCAATTGATAAGCTAGGCGCACAAGGTGGTTCTCAGTCGGGCACTCGCCCTGCAAAAACATCATCAACTTACGATCAAATTGAGTTAGAAACTCAAGCCGATCCAAAGTCTAGCACTCAAACTCGTTCAGACAGTTCACGTCAAGGGAGATACTAATAATGCGTAAATTAATGATCCCTGTATTAGTTGTGACGATTGCCCTTCTATTGATGTCACTATTTGTGATTCAAGAAGGCGAACGTGGCATGGTAATTCGTTTTGGTCGAGTTCTCGATGACAACGGCGTATCACGAATCTATGAACCAGGCTTGCACTTTAAACTGCCGATGTTTGATCGCGTAAAAGTACTTGATGCTCGTATTCAAACGATGGATGGTCGTTCTGACCGTTTCGTAACATCAGAGAAAAAAGACGTTCTAATTGATACCTACGCAAAATGGCGTATTGCTGATTTTGGACGTTTTTACCTGAGTACCGGCGGCGGTAATATCATGACGGCAGAAGCACTTCTTGAGCGTAAAGTGACAGATGTTCTTCGTTCTGAAATTGGTTCTCGTGAAATTAAGCAGATCGTGTCAGGTCCTCGTAATAAGGACATCCTGCCAGACTCTGCTGATAGCGAAGTTGTCACAACGGTAGCGGCTGCAGAAGCACTAGAAGTTGATGGCGAACGCGATAAGATCATGGAAAACGTTTTGTCTGGAACGGCAGAAAGTGCGATGGCTGATTTAGGTGTTGAAGTTGTTGATTTCCGAATGAAGAAGATTAACCTTCCTGACGAAATCAGTGAATCTATCTACCGCCGTATGCGTGCAGAACGTGAGTCGGTTGCTCGTAGACACCGTTCACAAGGTCGTGAGAAAGCAGAAGTTATCCGTGCTCAAGCTGAGCTAGAAGTCGCGACTGTTCTTGCTGAAGCTGACCGTACTGCTCGAGTGACTCGTGGTGATGCTGATGCAGAAGCAGCGAAGATCTACTCTGATGCATTTAGCAAAGACCCTGAGTTCTATGGCTTCATGCGTTCACTGCAAGCTTATGAGACATCATTTAGCGATAAGAGCGACATTCTAGTACTGGATCCGAAGACTGACTTCTTCCAATACATGAATCAAGCAAGCGGTGCTCCAGCAAAATAAGCTGATTCGTTAATTCATTAAATTAGCGAAGTACCTAAAAATCAAAAGGCTCCCATAATGGGAGCCTTTTTGTTTTCTATTCGTTGAAGACTGCAGGTTGACCATTGAATCTTCGAGGGAAGTCGTAGTGACAGCTCCGTACTTTGAGAAAACCTAGCGGTAGGTCATGAAAGCGATAACGGCACCAGCCACCACAAGACAACCGCCAATACGGCGCAGTTGGGTGTCTGGTTGCTCGCTCAGTTGCGCGACCATGTTTCTCCAGCCATTAGGTGCAATCAAGGGGCCGAGCCCTTCAGCGATAAGAACGAGCCCAATAGCGAGCCAAATTGATTGAGACATGGTTCTGCCTTTTGTCTATAAAATGCAATGATATCAGCATCTTTACACATTCGCCCTCAGTTATCGCTGGTTTATTTTTGTACAGCGTTAACGTTTATGAACAAAAAGTGACTGCAAGAAGTGTGATTCAGTGCTAGAATCCATTTTTAATTAGCAACAGAAATTGGAAAGATGGGAAATAACGTAGTCGTTCTAGGCACCCAATGGGGTGATGAAGGTAAAGGTAAAATCGTTGACCTTTTAACTGAAGATGCAAAATACGTGGTTCGCTACCAAGGCGGTCACAATGCAGGTCACACACTTGTAATTGACGGTGAAAAAACCGTTCTTCACTTAATTCCATCAGGCATCCTACGCAATAACGTTAAATGTGTTATTGGTAACGGTGTTGTATTATCGCCTGACGCACTTCTTAAAGAGATGAAGCCTCTTGAAGAACGCGGTATCCCAGTGCGTGAGCGTCTTTTCATCTCTGAAGCTTGTCCTCTAATTCTTCCGTACCATATTGCTATCGACAACGCGCGTGAAATCGCTCGTGGCGCTAAAGCTATCGGTACAACAGGTCGTGGTATCGGTCCTGCTTACGAAGATAAAGTTGCTCGTCGCGGCCTACGCGTTGGCGACCTTTTCGATAAAGAAGCATTTGCTGAGAAGCTAAAAGAAGTTATGGAATTCCACAACTTCCAACTAGAGCACTTCTACAAAGCTGAAACAGTAAGCTACGAAGAAGTACTTGAGCAAGCGATGAGCTACGCAGACATGTTAACTGCGATGGTTATCGACGTAACTGACGAACTAGACGCAGCACGTAAGCGCGGCGACAAGATCATGTTTGAAGGTGCTCAAGGTACGCTACTAGATATCGACCACGGTACTTACCCATACGTAACGTCTTCTAACACGACTGCTGGTGGTGTTGCTGCAGGTTCTGGTTTCGGTCCTCGTCACATCGGTTACATCCTTGGTATTACTAAGGCTTACTGTACTCGTGTTGGTTCAGGTCCATTCCCAACTGAGCTATACGATGGCCTTGAGAAGCAAGATCCAGTCGGTAAGCACCTAGGCGATGTTGGTCACGAGTTTGGCGCAACTACTGGTCGTCTACGTCGTACAGGTTGGTTCGATGCTGTTGCTATGCGTCGTGCAATCCAAATCAACTCTCTATCTGGTATGTGTCTAACTAAACTAGACGTTCTAGATGGCCTAGAAGAACTAAAAATCTGTACTGGTTACAAGATGAAAGATGGTTCTATCCTAGAAGTTTCTCCAATGGCTGCTGAGTCATTCGAAGAAGCGACGCCAATCTACGAAACAATGCCTGGTTGGTCTGAAAACACATTTGGTGCTAAATCTATCGACGCGCTTCCACAAGCTGCTCTAGATTACATCAAGCGTATCGAAGACCTAACTGGCGTTCCAATTGATATCGTATCAACTGGCCCAGATCGTAACGAAACTATCATCAAGGTTCACCCATACGGCGCATAATGCCAGCTGAGTGATTACCACAGCACGAACCGTACTGAGGTAATTAAAGTACTTTGATAATGAAATAGTTTTCTAAAAGCCGACTTTATTAAGTTAATGCCGATCGTTTAAGAAGACTTGAACGATCTTGCAGTTAGCAGATAATC
>NZ_JBFSUD010000100.1:0-14087 GCF_041467175.1 Vibrio sp. 10N.247.310.24 | reverse complement strand
GATGCGCGTCTACCTCATTGTTTTTACGCCTGATTATGAGGGGATTCGTAAGCCCGCGGCGTTGCTGCAAGTTATACCGGAGAGATTTACGATACCTTGATGTTTTCTCCGAGTGACGAGATTGATGCGTACTATCCATTGATCGCTTCAAAGGTTCGCTACGCCAGTGATTTCACGTGGATGGAAATCGACATCAACCCAAATGCCAAATTCCAAGATGGCGAGCCAATCACCGCGCATGATGTTGCCTTCACTTTTGACAAGTTCTCAACAGAGGGCGTGCCTCAGTACCGTGTGTATTACAAAGAGATTAAGTCAGTAAAAGCGGTCTCTGATTTGGTTGTTCGTATTGAAATGAACAGTCCAAACCGCGAAAAACTGTTTAGCTTCGCGCAAAGCACTCGTGTATTGCCGAAACATTTCTGGAAAGACAGAAAGCTGTCTGAGCCTCTAAGTGAGCCACCAGTCGGTAGTGGTCCTTATAAGATCATCAGCTACAAATCAGGCCAAAGTGTGACCTACGGCCTAGATGAAAACTATTGGGCAGCAGACTTACCAGTTAACGTTGGCCGTAATAACTTCAAGCAAGTGCAATACGATTACTATCGCGATGACACCGTAATGCTGGAAGCGTTTAAAGCAGGGGAGTTCGATCTTCGAACCGAGAACTCGGCTAAGTTTTGGGCCAACTCTTACACGGGCGCAAACTTCGATAAAGGCTACATCATTAAAGAAGAGATCAACCATGAGAAGCCAGAAACGACTCAAGGTTTTGTCTTCAATATTCAATCTCCAGTGTTCTCTGATCCTAAGGTGCGTGAAGCGTTAACGTACGCGATGGACTTTGAGTGGATGAACAAGAACATGTTTTATGGTCAGTACAAACGGACTCGTAGTTACTTCCAAAACACTGACTATGAAGCGAAAGGCTTACCAAGCGAAGCTGAAGTTGAGTTGTTGTCTCAATACAAAGACCAAATTCCACCGAGAGTTTTTACTGAAGAATTCCAGCCATCAGTCACCGATGGCAGTGGCCGTATTCGTAGCCAAATGCGCACAGCTTTCAAATTGCTGAAAGAAGCGGGTTGGGTGCTGAAAGACAAAGTGATGACCAACGAAAAGACCGGCAAGCCGATGTCATTTGAGTTGCTGATTTACAGCCCAACCACCGAGCGTATCGCAACACCAGTTCAAAAAAACCTGAAACGCATGGGTATCGAGATGAAGATCCGTACCATTGATACGACTCAGTATATCAAGCGTCTTCGTGATCGTGACTTCGACATGGTTTCGTCGTCATTTTCCGCAAACCCTTATCCTAGCCCGAACTTAATGATCGTTTGGAACTCTAACTACATTGATTCTACTTACAATACTGCAGGTGTGATGGATCCAGTGGTTGACGCATTAACAGAAGAAATTGCGCGTAACCAACAGCATCCTGAAAAGCTGCTTACGCTAGGTCGTTCACTTGACCGTGTATTGCAGTGGAATTTCTACAACATCCCGCAATGGCACGTCGGTGAATACCGCGTAGCAATGTGGGACAAGTTTGAGCGTCCAGATGTATTGCCTAAATACGATTTAGGTATCGATACATGGTGGATTTCAGAAGAGAAGGCGGCTTTGCTTCCTGAAAAACGTCGCTAGGAGTTAGTTAGCATGGCCGCGTATATATTTCGGCGTTTATTGTTGGTGATCCCCACGCTGTGGGCGATCATCACCATCAACTTTTTCATCATCCAGATAGCGCCTGGAGGTCCGGTAGAACAAGCCGTTGCTCAGTTAGAAGGGCATAACTCTGGCATCATGGAGCGTTTTTCTGGTGGTGGACAAGAAGTTGATTTAAGCGAAAGTGATCAAGCGTCTGCGAGTGGCTATAAAGGCTCGCGCGGGCTTGATCCTGAAGTGGTTGAAGAGATCAAAAAGCAGTTTGGTTTTGATAAGCCGATTCATGTTCGCTACTTCGACATGTTGAAAAATTACGCGACCTTTAATTTTGGTGAAAGCCTGTTTAAGGGCGGTAACGTTATTGATTTAATCATCGAGCGGCTGCCCGTCTCCATTTCTTTAGGGTTGTGGAGTACGTTAATCATCTACGTGATCTCGATACCCTTGGGCATCATGAAGGCGATACATCACGGTTCTCGGTTTGATATTTGGTCGAGTGCGGTGGTGATTGTCGGTTATGCCGTTCCGGGCTTCTTGTTTGCGATTATCCTGATTATTTTGTTCGCGAGTGGTAACTACTTCAGTTGGTTCCCATTGCGTGGACTCGTGTCGAGTAATTTCGACCAACTGAATTGGTATCAACAAATTGGCGATTACTTCTGGCATTTGGCTTTGCCTATTTTCGCTATGGTCATCGGCGGTTTCGCCACACTCAGTATGTTGACCAAAAACTCCTTCCTTGATGAAATCAATAAGCAATATGTGGTCACCGCGAGAGCGAAAGGCTTGGACGAGAGCAGTATTCTCTACAAGCACGTTTTCCGTAACGCCATGCTGATCATTATTGCCGGTTTCCCGAGCGCATTTATTAGTATTTTCTTCACGGGTTCTATGTTGATTGAAGTGATGTTTTCACTCGAAGGCATTGGTTTGCTTGGCTTTGAATCAACCATTCAACGTGACTATCCCGTGGTGTTCAGCTCTCTCTATATCATGACCTTGCTTGGCTTGGTGCTGAGCATTATCTCCGACCTGACGTATACCTGGGTTGATCCTCGAATTGATTTTGAAGCGCGTTAATGGCGAATGAATAAAAAGGTATTGATAATAAATGTTTAACAACCCTTTAGCTGAAGCTCGTTGGTTACGTTTTAAAGCAAACAAGCGTGGTTTTATCTCCCTTTGGATATTTACCATTTTGTTTGGATTGAGCCTGTTTGCTGAGATCATCGCCAACGATAAGCCACTCTTGGTTTCTTATGATAATCAGTGGTTTGTACCTGTTGTCAATGAGTACGCCGAGACCGAATTTGGTGGTGAGTTTGAAACCGAAGCCGACTACAAAGATCCTTATGTTATCGAACTGATTGAAGACAACGGTTACATCGTGTGGCCAATCATTCCTTTTAGCTACGATACGATAAACTTCGATATTTCAGGCGCGGTGCCATCGGAGCCAGATTCAGTGAACTGGCTAGGAACCGATGATAAAGGGCGTGATGTATTAGCCCGCATCATTTATGGGTTCCGTATCTCTGTTCTGTTTGGTTTCATTCTGACGATTGTATCGAGCGTAGTCGGTGTCGTAGTCGGCGCGACACAAGGTTATTACGGTGGCTGGGTTGACTTGTTTGGGCAGCGCTTTATTGAAGTCTGGTCTGGAATGCCGACCTTATTCTTGCTGATCATTCTGTCGAGCTTTATTGAGCCTAATTTCTGGTGGTTGCTCGGGATTATGGTGTTGTTCAGTTGGATGAGTTTAGTTGGGATTGTGCGAGCTGAATTCCTACGCTGTCGAAACTTTGATTATGTAAGAGCCGCGCAAGCGATGGGTGTTGATGATAAACGCATTATGCTTCGTCACATGCTACCCAACGCGATGGTGGCTTCGTTAACCATGATGCCGTTTATCCTTTCAGGCTCGGTTACCACGTTAACCTCATTAGATTTCTTAGGCTTTGGTCTTCCTGCAGGCTCGCCTTCGTTAGGTGAACTGTTGGCGCAAGGTAAAGCGAACTTGCAAGCGCCTTGGCTCGGTATCTCTGCTTTCGTCGTGCTTTCTCTGATGTTGACGTTACTAGTCTTCGTTGGTGAAGCGGTGCGTGATGCTTTCGACCCACATCAACAGAAGTAAGGATAGGTTATGACTTCAAATACAGTTCCTGCTTCCAATAACGTTTCTACTGCAAGATCAGCAACAGGTAGTTCCGACACGTCTCCAGTTCTGACCATCGATAAATTGTCTGTCGGTTTCGGGCGTAAAGACTCGATAGAACAAGTGACGCAAGATGTCTCTTTAGAAATATACAAAGGTGAAACGCTCGCGCTGGTGGGCGAAAGTGGCTCCGGTAAATCGGTTACAGCGAACTCGATTTTAAAACTTTTGCCTAAAGGCTCGTCGCACTACTTAAACGGTAAGATTAACTTCTCTGGCACCGATATTCTGAGTTGTTCTGAAAGGCAATTGCGAGGGATTCGTGGTGGCCGCATTGGTATGATCTTCCAAGAGCCGATGGTTTCGCTTAATCCGCTTCATAGAGTCGGTAAGCAGTTGGTTGAAACTCTTTCTATTCACCGAGGTATGCGAACCAATAAAGCGCAAGCCTTAGCGATAGAGTGGCTTTCAAAGGTGGGTATCCGCTACCCAGAGCAAAAGATTTCGGCTTACCCACATGAGCTGTCTGGTGGAGAGCGTCAGCGTGTAATGATTGCAATGGCTCTGATTAACGAGCCAGAGTTACTTATTGCCGATGAGCCCACTACGGCTTTGGATGTATCGGTACAAGCGCAGATTTTGGATTTGTTGAAAGACCTGCAACAAGAGCTGGGTATGGCGATGCTTTTTATCACCCATGACTTGAGTATCGTTCGTAAGATTGCCGACAGAGTGGCGGTAATGAAAGACGGTCGCCTTGTTGAAAGTAATGACTGTAAAACACTCTTTAATGCACCATCTCATCCTTATACTCAAAAACTTATTAACTCAGATCCTAAAGGCTTGCCTGTACCTGTTTCACCGCAAAGCGAACCTCTGCTCGATGTTAATCAACTTCGTGTCTGGTTCCCAATTACGGGAGGCTTATTCAAGCGGACTATTTCGCATGTTAAAGCCGTCACCGACATGGAGTTCAGCTTGAAAAAGGGGCACTCAATAGGCTTAGTTGGAGAAAGCGGCTCTGGCAAATCAACAACCGGTATGGCGATATTGAAGTTGGTAGAGAGTGAAGGTTCAATTACCTACGCAGATGAACAAATCCAAGGCTTAAACCGCCAACAGATGCTACCGTTTCGAAGCCGTATGCAAGTGGTTTTTCAAGACCCATTCTCGGCGTTGAACCCAAGAATGTCGGTTGCTCAGGTGATTGGCGAAGGTTTGTTAGTGCATCAACAATTGGATGAGAATGAACTCGACCAACGTATCTGTGACGTAATGAAAGAGGTAGACCTAGACCCTGAAACTCGCCACCGTTACCCGAATGAGTTTTCTGGAGGCCAAAGGCAGCGTATTGCGATTGCTCGTGCTTTGATTTTAAAGCCAGAGTTTATCTTGCTAGACGAACCGACATCGTCATTAGACAGAACCGTCCAAGCTCAAGTACTGGATTTGTTGAAGTCACTTCAAGAAAAGTATGGCCTGACCTATTTGTTTATCAGCCATGATCTGAGTGTCGTGAAATCCTTGTGTCATTACACCATAGTCATGAAAGCAGGCGAGGTAATAGAGAAAGGTGACACTGAGACTTTGTTTGGTAATCCGCAGCATGAATACACCAAGCAGCTTGTCAGCCTTTCGAATGTTGGTGGTGCGCTATAAAGTGGGTGCGTAACGAGAACAAAAGAGTGCTCGGTGAATTCAACATGGTCATTTACTTGTTTTAAGATTACACTGCGCCCAATATTTCAGAAGTACATATTTAGGTAGAGGTCACCATGGACCAAGAACATTACGAAGACGCTGATTACGAAGGCCAAGAGCTGGGCGAAGAAGGCGAAGAGATTGAAATTGAAGCAATTGGTATTGATGTTTCATCACAGCCAATCGAGCTCTACAAAGTGTTTAAAATTGCTAACCTAGTGAGTGGTGGCGGCGAAGCTAAGCACATCATCTCTGAAGGCTACGTAGCGGTAAATGGTGAGCTAGAAACCCGTAAGCGTCGTAAAATGTACGATGGCGACTTCTTTGAATTCAACCAAGAATACTATGTAGTGGTGTGTGATCAGCCAGTACAAGAAGAATTAGAAAAGCCGAAAAAGAAAGAAGCGCCTAAAAAAGAGAACAAGGCGAAGAAAGGTCAGTCTAAAAAGGATTCTAAGAAGAAGGAATCTAAGAAAAGCAAAGCAGAAATGCTAAGCGCAAAGGCTGAACCAAAGAAAGAGAAAAAAGAGAAGAAACCGAAAAAGAAAGCAGATACGCCGAAGCCAACACGTGACGACAAAAGCGGCCGTAACTCTATCGAGTTCTTCTAAGCTATAGTTCTATAGTTCAGCTCTAAACTGCTTTTCTAAAATGAATCTTTTAAAACTATTCGTTTGAACATCAAGCAACGTTAGACCTCGGTTTTACGTTACGCAGATATCAAAAGGCTCACTATCTAGTGAGCCTTTTTTGTTGGTGTAATTTAGCTTCCGGCCTAATTTTCTTTTTGATTAGCCACAAACTCCACAAATCGATCCCTGAGTGGATTTTCACTCTTCCCATTCCATATCAACCCGACTGGCCAAGTGGCGTATTCACCTTCTAAAGTAATGAATTCTACATCGGTATTGCTAATGAACTGAGCACTGTTAGGAACAATGGTGACGGTATTGGCAGAAACCAAGGCAAGCAGGGTGAGAATATCATCGGCTTCTTGCGTTTTTGATAAGTCGATTTTATTCGCAAGACAATATTGTTGAATCTGTCTGTCTAATCCGGGCCCGCGATGTTGGGCCAGCTTTAGATAAGGCCATTTCGATAACTCAGAGACGACGTGATTTTTGCTTGGCGCTTGCTTGAGAAGATCTTTGTGTATCGCGACCACAAGCGAATCATTGAACAGTGTTAGGCTTTCTAAATCCGATGATTCTGGTATCCGATTGAAGCTGATATCGAGTTCATGGTTTGACAGTTCATCTGTTTGTTGCTTGGAAGGTGTGTCATTTAACGTGATATGAACGTCTGAGTATCGTTGTTTATAAGCTGCAATAAGCTTGGGTGCTTCATGATAAGTAGACACGCCAAAGCCAATGTTCAAATGTCCCTGAGTCCCTTTGACCACAGAGCCTGACAGCTGCTCAAACGCTTGCATTGAATGAACCAAACGTTGGGCTTCTGCTAGTAACGTTTTCCCCGCGTGCGTGAGCTCTGCGCCATTCCTGCCACGAGAAAACAGAGATGCCCCAATGTTGGATTCAAGTCGTTGAATCTTTTTAGTGAGTGCCGATTGAGTGATGTAGAGCTGCTCTGACGCCAAACGGTAATTTCCCGATTTAGCCAGCTGACAAAATGCCTTCAGTAGATCAAATTCCATTCCAAATGCTCATTGAATTGAGAATATGTTTCATTATATGGAATTGAATTGATTTTTTATACTAGGTTCATACCAATCAGATAAAGCAAAGCTTGAGGACGAATCATGAAGAAAGACATTAAAGTAGCGTCGGTTCAATTCAACCACCATGCGGGTGACAAGGCGTACAACTTATCGGTCATAGAGCAATATGTTCAAAAGGCTGCGGACACTGACGTGGAAATCATCAGTTTCCCAGAGATGTGTATTACCGGTTATTGGCATGTGTCTGCTTTGTCTCGCGATGAAATTGAAGTGCTAGCGGAACCTGTACCGAGCGGTGAATCCACTCAAAAGTTAGTTTCACTGGCAACACAATTTGGCATGAGCGTTGGTGCAGGCTTGATAGAGCAGGGTACTGATGGCGAGCTATACAACACCTACGTATTTGCCATGCCAAATGGAGAAGTTCAGAAACATCGAAAACTGCACACCTTTGTTAGTTCTCACATGAGCAGTGGAGACCAGTACACGGTGTTCGATACGCCGCATGGCTGCAAAGTTGGTATCTTGATTTGTTGGGATAACAACTTGGTTGAAAATGTCAGGATCACTGCTTTGAAGGGGGCTGATATATTGATTGCGCCGCACCAAACGGGCGGTTGTCATTCACGAAGCCCGAACGCGATGAAGCGAATTGACCCTGAGTTATGGTTCAACCGAGATGAAAACCCAGAGGCGATTCGTGCTGAAATGCAGGGCAAGAATGGACGCGAGTGGTTAATGCGTTGGTTGCCTGCAAGAGCGCACGACAACGGTATGTTTGTGGTGTTTAGTAATGGTGTCGGCGTTGATATGGATGAAGTAAGAACAGGCAATGCGATGATCCTCAGCCCTTATGGTGAAATCATTGCTGAGACCGATAGTGTTGATAACGACATGGTGATTGCAGAGCTAAAAGCAGAAGAGTTAGACATGTGTACTGGTAGACGCTGGATTCGTGGCCGTAAGCCAGAGTTATATCATTCACTCACACAACCTCTTGGTCATGAACTTGATCCGCGCCAAGCGCGCTTTGCTGAGAAATAATGGCGTAAGTGCTGGTGAAAAAGGATGTATTAGGGACGGTTGAAAGGGAGGGGAAGTTGGAGGGGAGAGAAGAGTTCCTGATGTAGTCTACCCACTTAAACTGTTTTTAAGTGGGTAGACTATTTACACATCAAGCATCTAAGTTCTATTCTCAGTGGCGAGTGCGAGAAGACGTCAGTTCTGATGCGCGAAGCTGAGCAACGGCTTTTGCGAGTTCAAGCTGAGCTTGTGCAAAGTTGATGTCTACATTGCCCTTATTGATATTCTCTAGGGCTGCATATTTCGCTTCTTCTGCGCGAGCGCGGTCAATATCTTGGCCGTGCAAGGCAGTATCGGCTAACACCGTTACCACATCCGGCTGAACTTCCAGCATCCCGCCAGAGACATAAAGCACTTGCCCCTCTGATTTAGGGTCTGTAACAAACACGGTCACGCCCGGTTTGATCTTACTGAGAAGCGGGGAGTGACCGGGGCGAATCCCCAGTTCACCATCAGCGCCAGAAACGGCTAGGGCATACGCTGGACCTGAAAACAGCGTACCTTCCGCACTTACAATATTAAGTTGAAATGTATTATCTGTAATTCCGATAGCCATGGTGCACCTGCCTCTTAGAGTGATTTTGCTTTGTTAAGCACTTCGTCGATAGAACCACAGTACAAGAATGCTTGCTCTGGGATATCGTCATATTCGCCGCCTAACAGACCTTTAAAGCCTCTTAGTGTTTCGCTTAGCGGTACAAATACACCTTTCTGACCAGTAAACACTTCTGCCACGTGGTAAGGCTGAGTTAAGAAACGTTCAATCTTACGAGCGCGAGATACGGTCTGCTTGTCTTCAGTAGACAGCTCATCCATACCAAGAATCGCGATGATATCTTTTAGCTCTTTGTAGCGTTGTAGCGTTGCAGCGTTGTTTGGACTTTTTGTGCAATGTCGTAATGCTCTTGGCCAACCACAAGCGGGTCCAATTGGCGAGATGTTGAATCCAATGGGTCGATTGCAGGGTAGAGGCCCAATGCCGCGATATTACGAGACAGTACAACGGTCGCATCTAAGTGAGCAAAGGTTGTTGCTGGTGATGGATCGGTCAAGTCATCCGCAGGTACGTATACTGCTTGGATAGACGTGATAGAGCCTTGTCTAGTCGAAGTGATACGCTCTTGAAGCACACCCATCTCTTCAGCGAGTGTTGGTTGGTAACCTACTGCTGAAGGCATACGACCTAACAGTGCTGACACCTCAGTCCCCGCAAGCGTGTAACGGTAAATGTTATCAATGAACAACAGTACGTCACGACCTTCATCACGGAAGCGCTCAGCCATAGTCAGGCCTGTAAGTGCAACTCGTAGACGGTTTCCCGGTGGCTCGTTCATTTGGCCGTAAACCATGGCTACTTTGTCTAGTACACCCGCTTCTTTCATCTCGTAGTAGAAGTCGTTACCTTCACGAGTACGCTCACCAACACCGGTAAATACAGAGAGACCTGAGTGGGCTTTAGCGATGTTGTTGATAAGCTCCATCATGTTGACGGTTTTACCTACGCCAGCACCACCGAACAGACCGATTTTACCGCCCTTTGCGAACGGACAAATAAGGTCGATAACCTTAACGCCGGTCTCAAGAAGTTCAGTGCTGTTTGCTTGTTCTTCATAAGAGGGTGCTTCTCGGTGAATTTCGTAGCTTTCTTTTTGACCGATTTCACCGCATTCATCGATAGGCTGACCAAGAACGTTCATGATACGGCCTAAGGTTTCTTCGCCCACAGGAACGGTGATTGGAGAACCGGTGTTTTCAACAGTTAGGCCGCGGCGCAAGCCATCTGACGTACCCATTGCAATACAACGAACGATACTGCCACCCAGTTGTTGCTGAACTTCCAATACGAGAGAGCTTGCTTCCTCGCTAGTCACTTTCAATGCATCATAAACGCGTGGGCTGTTGCCGCCGCTGAACTCGACGTCTACCACCGCGCCGATAACTTTAACTATTTTTCCAACACTCATCTCTAAATCCTCAAATTCTATTCTTAACCCACTCTTGTCTGCACTTAGACAGCTTGAGCACCTGAGACTATTTCACTCAGTTCTTGGGTAATGGCAGCCTGTCGCGCTTTGTTGTATACCAACTGCAAATCATCGATGAGTTGGCCTGCGTTATCGGTCGCCGCTTTCATGGCCACCATTCGGGCTGCTTGTTCACAGGCAATGCTCTCTACGATGCCTTGATACACTTGCGATTCAATGTATCGATGTAACAGCTCAGAGAGGATGTCTCTTGGTGCTTGTTCGTAGATGTAGTCCCAACGACGTGCTTTTTTCGCGCCTCCATCGGCCTCAGAATCTGAAGGGTGGGGCAGCAACTGCAAGGTCGTTGGTTCTTGAACCATGGTGTTGATGAACTGGTTATACACGAGATACAAACTGTCGATTTTTTCGTCGTCGTAATGCCCTAGCATCGCGTTAACCGTACCTAAAATGTCTTCCAATTTAGGCGCGTCACCAAGGCCTGACGTTTGCGCGATAACATTGCCGCTGCGTTGGAAAAATGAGATAGCTTTTGAACCAATTAAGGTCGTTTCTACTTCAACGCCTTTGGTACGCCACATCTCCATTTCTTCTAACACTTTCTTGAACAAATTCGAGTTCAAGCCACCACATAAACCTCGATCGGACGAAATAATGATGTAAGCAACGCGTTTTGGTTCACGCTGTTGAAGGTAGGGGTGCTGGTATTCCAGCGACCCTGATGCGACATGAGAGATAACTTTACGCATGTTCTCGGCATATGGACGTGTTAGCGTCATATTGTCTTGAACTTTACGCATCTTACTTGCCGCAACCATCTCCATTGCACTGGTGATTTTCTGAGTGTTACTAACACTGCCTATCTTGGTGCGAATTTCTTTAGTATTTGCCATTACCTGCTCCTAATTTGTTTTGATTTCCAGCCAACAAACCGGAGCGTTTACCAAGCTTTCAACGCTACAAAGTCACCGAGAAGCTTTGCAAGAGCACCATCAATTTCATCGTTGTAGTCACCATTAGCGTTGATGGTGTCGAACAACTCTGGGTTTTGACCTTTTGCGTAAGCAATCAATTCTTCTTCAAAACGCGCAATTTTGTTCAACTCTACGTCAGCCAAATAGCCTTTTTCTGCTGCGTAGATAACCGTTGCTTGTTCAGCGACAGACATCGGCGAGTATTGCTTTTGCTTCATCAGTTCGGTTACACGCTCACCATGATCAAGCTGCTTGCGCGTCATGTCGTCTAAGTCAGAAGAGAACTGAGCAAATGCGGCTAATTCTCGGTATTGAGCTAATGATGTACGGATACCACCAGACAGCTTCTTGATGATCTTGCACTGCGCTGCGCCACCCACACGAGATACCGAGATACCTGGGTCAACAGCAGGACGTAGGCCTGAGTTAAACAGTTGGGTTTGTAGGAAAACCTGACCATCAGTAATTGAGATTACGTTGGTTGGTACAAACGCAGATACGTCACCCGCTTGAGTTTCAATGATAGGAAGCGCGGTTAATGAACCAGTTTGGCCTTTCACTTCACCGTTTGTGAACTTCTCAACGTATTCCGCATTCACTCGTGCTGCACGTTCTAGTAGGCGTGAGTGGAGGTAGAATACGTCGCCAGGGAAGGCTTCACGACCCGGTGGGCGTTTAAGTAGCAATGAGATTTGACGGTAAGCGACGGCTTGTTTTGATAGGTCATCATAGATGATCAGTGCATCTTCACCGCGGTCACGGAAGTATTCGCCCATGGTGCAACCTGCATAGGGTGCTAGGTATTGAAGCGCGGCTGATTCTGATGCTGATGCTACAACAACGATGGTATTTTTAAGCGCATCGTGGTCTTCCAGTTTACGAACCACGTTAGCGATGGTTGAAGCTTTCTGGCCAATCGCCACGTACACACATTTGATGCCAGAATCTTTTTGATTGATGATTGCATCGATGGCTAGCGCCGTTTTACCTGTCTGACGGTCACCGATGATAAGTTCGCGTTGACCTCGACCGATAGGCACCATGGTGTCAACGGCTTTATAGCCTGTCTGAATTGGCTGATCGACGGACTTACGCTCGATTACGCCGGGTGCAATTACTTCAACTGGGTCGAGTCGGTCACAACTCACTGGGCCTTTGCCATCGATTGGCTCGCCTAATGTGTTCACTACACGGCCAAGCAGTCCATTACCGACAGGTACTTCTAAGATACGACCTGTCCCTTTCACTTTCATACCTTCAGAAAGGTCAGTGTAGGGCCCCATAACCACGGCACCGACTGAGTGCGTGTCAAGGTTAAGAGCAAGAGCGTATTTGCCACCAGGAAGCTCGATCATCTCACCCTGCATGACATCCGCAAGGCCATTAATAGTAATGATGCCATCACGAACCGAGACTATGGTGCCTTCGTTGCGAGCTTCGGTGCTCACATTAAATTTCGAGATGCGATCTTTGATTAGATCGCTGATTTCATTTGAATTTAATTGCATAATTGTTACCTATCTCGCGTGAAGTTGATGGGCTAATTGGCTAATTGATGTGTTCAAAGAACCATCGATGACGGTTTCACCCGCCTTGATGACGATCCCGCCAACCAGCGAGTCATCAATAACCTGTTCCATTTCAACCTGACGTTCTAATTTCTTCTCAAGTGCAGCAGTGAGTGATGTCACTTGATCTTGTGTAAGCAATTCTGAACTGGTGACAGTGACAGGGATTACACGTTCATGTTCGTCCTTTAGGTCGCTGAACAAGTTAAACAAGTCTCTGATCACTGCAAGACGGCCATTTTCAGCCAAGACTTTAATGAGATTAATGACGTGGTCATCAACGAGTCCTTGGCAAACGTGAATGATGAGATTGACCAGTTCTTCAGATTGCTGTGTATGAACACCTTCTGCTGATGAAATCTGCTTAGCGATCGTTTCTTCTTCCGCTACCGTCACAAGAATGGACAGCATTGAGTGCCACTCTTGTAACTTGTTTTCACCTAAAGCAAAGTCGAATGATGCTTTAGCGTAGGGATGAGCAATATTGGTGTAATCTGACATATTGCCTCCGTTTAGAGTTCGCTTATCATTTGATCAACTAACGCTCGGTTCGTTTCAGAATCTAGGTTTTTGCTAATCAATTTCTGTGCACTTTGAATAACAGCATCTGCCATATCCGCCTGAAGTTCACGGCGTAACTTTTGACGTTCGCCTTCTAGCTCAGCTCTACCTTGCTCTAAGATGCGTGCCTTTTCTTGCTCACCTTCTTGGTGAGCTAAGGTGATGATTTCGTTGCGGCGTTTTTTGCCTTGCTCAATCAGTTCGGTCACATTTTTTTTCGCATCTGCGACGAGTTGTGCGCCATTTGATTTTGCTAGTTCTAGCTCTTTCGCTGCATTCTCTGAGTGGCGTAAACCATCAGCGATTTCTTTTTGGCGCTCGTCTAACATCGCGGTGAGAGGGGGCCATACATATTTCATGCATAGCCAAACAAAAATCACGAATGAGATTGCTTGACCAAACATGCTGGCATTTAAGTTCATACCTTCCTCACTAAATCTTGATTATTTACAAATCGATCTTTTCAAAGCTTTTAATTAAGCCACGGCAAAGATGATGTATAGACCGATACCAACACCGATCATCGGTACAGCATCCACAAGGCCCATCATGATGAAGAATTGAGTACGAAGCATTGGAGTAAGGTCTGGTTGACGAGCAACACCTTCAAGATATTTACCCGCTAAGTTACCAATACCAGATGCTGCACCCGCTGCAGGCTTTGTTGCGTAATTCAATGGAACTAAATCAAGAACCTACGATCTGATCAGC
>NZ_JBFSUD010000099.1:0-14485 GCF_041467175.1 Vibrio sp. 10N.247.310.24 | reverse complement strand
CTCGTTAGTGATTGTACTCACTTAACTCAGTGTCCAAAACTTCTGGTGCGGATCAAATACAATCGTTCACTGAAACTAACCTGCACCTCCCACCTCAGAAACAACACAACAAAAGACTTTATTATGATGCTCTACAAAGCTCAGGTTTAGGCGAGTTAATATTAATATCAGGCTAAAGATCGTGGAAAATTGTTCCGCAAATCTCGGAAACAATGCTAGCCATTGAGTGCTACTATCTTCATAGAATTAATATACTAACTATTGGATACCTTATGATTAAGTTCGCTGTAATTGGAACCAATTGGATTACAAAGAAATTTGTTCAAGCTGCTCATGAGTCACAATCAATGCAGTTGGCTGCTGTTTATTCACGAAATCTGGCCAGCGCGGCACAGTTCGCCCAAGAGTTTGACGTTGAAACGACGTATGACTCACTCGACGCATTGGCAAATGACAACACAGTTGAAGCCGTGTACATCGCTTCACCAAACTCACTGCACTGCGAGCAATCTATCTTGATGATGGAACACGGCAAGCATGTCATCTGTGAGAAGCCTGTCGCATCGAATATTGAAGAAGCAACACACATGTTTGAGGTCGCTCAGAAGAACGGGGTGGTGCTGTTTGAGGCGTATAAATCTCAGTATCTACCGAACTTTGAGCAAGTTCAACTCGGCTTAAAAAAGATAGGCAAAGTGCATAAAGCGCACATCAACTACTGTCAGTATTCATCGCGTTACCAGAAATACCTAAACGGCGAGAACCCAAACACCTTCAACCCAGCTTTCTCTAACGGTTCATTAGTCGATATTGGCTTCTACTGCGTAGCCGCGACTGTTGCTCTGTTTGGTGGGCCTGAGAATGCGCAGGCTTCGGCAATGCTACTTGACTCCGGTGTGGATGCGCATGGCTGTGCGATCTTCCAGTATCCAGAATTTGATGTAACCCTTGCGCACTCTAAAGTCAGCGACTCTTACGCACCAAGCGAGATCCAAGGCGAACAGGGAGCGATCATCATCGATCACATTGCAGAATGCACCGACGTTAAGATTCGCTATCGTGATGGCACGGTAGAAAACCTTACTCAAACACAAAGTGAAAACTCCATGAGTTACGAGGCTCAAGCCTTTGCAAACTGCATTGCTGGTGACAAAAACACCCAAGCTCAAGCCCAACTGCGTGCTTTAACCGTTGCAAAGTTAATTACAGATATGCGTCAGCAAGTTGGTGTCATTTATCCCGCCGACAAATAACACCCCAAGCATGTTAACCAACTGATTTTTAAGAAATGCCGATTTATGCATAACTAAATTTAATCTTTACGACAAATAACCGGATTAGTTGATTGGGATACCATCTGTTTAAATCCGCGTTCGATATCTGTCGTATTTATTTATTTTATTGAAGGTGTGTAAAGTGTTTTCAGTTGATGATCGCGTTGTTGCAACAAAAGGTGTTGAGCTAGGTGAAATGGTAGTAATTGGCCTAAGTGCTGGTGGTGGCTACGTTCATGTTACAACAGTAGAAGGCGCAATAATGACGCTTACTTACCCTGCAAAAGACCTTAAAAAAGCATAGTTTAACCGCTCCGCTCTTTTAGTAGTCACTCTGCTAAAGGTAACAAAATTGAGGCTTTGGCTGACTTCATTCTTCTGCATTAGAATGAGCAGCCAGAGCCTTTTTTGTGCCCGTGATTTACCCACCAACTTCCCCACTAATTTACTCATTACAATAAAGTCCAATCCAACGGACAATAGAATTCAGTAAAGAGTATCTACACTAAATACTTATTGTCTGGTAGTGCCTGCTGTTTATTAGTGCTAAGCGTTTACTGGAACTTGGCATTTATTGATGCTTAGTATTCGTAAGAGTTTCTGGTACATTAGCATTATCTTATACTTGTAATGACCATAAATGAGGGAAGCTATGAAGCTTTACATTTACGACCACTGCCCTTTCTGTGCAAGAGTTGCCTACATTGCTCAATCTCTTGGCTTGAATATCGAACTTGTTTCTGTTGATTATGATGATGCCCAAACCCTTATCGATCTGATCGGTAAAAAAATGGTGCCCGTCTTACAGAAAGACGATGGTTCTATCATGGCCGAAAGCCTAGACATCATTGCTTATTTCATGGATTTGAAATCAAATAATGAGCAACGTGAACCTTCAGAGCAGGCTACTCTTTTCCAAAGCCGAACTTTCCCTCTCACTCAACAGATCGGACGCCCACGTTGGTGGAACCTCGACTTGGCTGAATATCGTTCGGCTGGAGCAAAAGAAGCTTGGCGTGTTAGTAAAGAGACCGAAGGCTTTAATTTTGAAGAGCTCTTAGAAAAGACCCCACAATACGTTCAACTGATTAACCCATTGCTGAAAGATGCAGAGCTTCTATTGGAGCTAGAGAATGGTGAATCATCGCTACCTTTGATTGATCAAGCTCTTTATTTCTCAATGCTTCGCGGTTTCTACGTAGAGCCAAGTATTGAATGGCCACCGAAACTTGATCGCTGGATGGAACGCAAAAGCAAGGACCTTGGTGTCGGGCTGCTTAAATAGACTAAAAACCGAAGCCTAGTGCTTCGGTTTTTATTTATGTTTCAAATTGATTTCTGAGCCGTCCTAGATAAAGCGGACAATGCCCAATCAGAAAATTGGAAAGTAGCATGAATCAGAACTCAAGAAGCCGAGAAACGGTTTGAATGGGTTGAATCGAAATTGTCTTAGATATATAGATCGTCAAATTCCCATCACGACATCATGGCGCTATTTTTGACCTTTATTCAATAAAAATAGACACTTACAAACCACTTACATTTGTCTCATAATTACCACATATAGTTCAGTAACTTTATATAAAAGGAACTGACAATGAGGCTTAAACTTTTATCACTTGCTTTGATTTCCGCCGGATCAATTGCATCAGAAACAGAAACACTTTCCAATATTTCTACAGAACAAAGCGAAACACTTTTAGTCACATCAAAATTTCACGGATACAAAACAGAGAATGATAGTGAATTTAGATATGTTGATACTGTTGATTTAAACGGCATAGATTGGGCTTTTTGGTACGGTGAAAACCGTTCACAATCAAAGCCAAAAACAAACCTTATTAGCGATGTAAAAACATTTGGTGAGTTTGAATTCCAAGCTCAAAAACCAGCTCACGGCAATGAATACTTATGGAACAGTGGCAGCTCTAGAGATTTTCTGGGCGAATCAAATCATGCCATTCTCGTCAAGCATGGAGGTGGCTTTGAGTTTACCGTAAAGCCCGGCAAGGCTGGAGAATTCAAGCTAGATCTGTATACACATAACTGGCTTGCTATGTCAGAGTTCACAGCATGTTTGAAAAATGACTGTGTAACCATTACAAACTACTACCCATCGCACATATCAACTACAAAGAACAGTGTCGAGTTTTCAACTAATACGACAACAGATGAGCTAACAATCACATATAAAGCAAAGAACGATCAATTCAGCTGGAAAGATAACGACCCTTACCATGCGCTAGAAGCAATCAATTTAAGTGAGGTGAAATAATGAAAAAGCTATTAGTTGCAACAGCGGTTTTAGCCTCATTTTCTGCAAACGCTGGTTTGACCCGGCTTGATCGATCAGTTCAACAACACAAAGAATTTGCATTGCAAACAAAGTTTGATTTTGCTTGTAAGATGAATGCAGGTTCAGCAACGCTAATTGACCCGTTTTGGGTCATCACTGCAAGCCATGTAAGCGGCTCGAAATCTGACGGGTATCAAAACACTGTGACCTGTTATTCATACGAGAAAGACGAAAACGGCGTTTATCAGCAGATAACGCACAAGGTTGCGAGCACTAATCCGGCGGGTCAATTTGGAGAATACAATTTCCCGTATAAAAATGATCGCGGTTTTGGTGATTTCGCCCTTGTTCGACTAGATACGCCGATCACAGAAATCGAGCCTGCAAAACTACCTAGAGAGGGGATGTTTGATTACTCGAAAGTTTACCAGGTTAATCAAATTGGTTACGGCAATTACAACCACAGAAACGGCGGAACTAAACAGGTAATGCACAGTGAATATGAAGATCGCTGGCTTGCTGAATATTCATATGATTTCCGTACATTAGAAAAGACGGACTTAAACTGGCTTACTATTCATGGTGATTCAGGTTCAGGCATCACCATTGAAAAAGACGGTGAACTTTACTTGATCGGTGAGATTGGTTTGCAGTATAGCACCAGTGAAATCGGCGGCTGGACTGATACGTTTGATGATGTGATCGCGCGTTTACCATTCATTCACAAGACGATGAAAGAGCATGGCTTTAGCTATGCCGAGCCAATTGATTTTGACGCTATCAAATGGACGCCGGAAACACAAAACGATATTGATAACTTGCATGCATTTTATTCTTACTGGCGCGCTAGCAACGTTGATTTCAATGAAACAAAATGGCTAAATGATGGAAGTATTCAAAGCGCGTTCTATGCGACAGAGAGCGATAGCTACACGATTGAAACAGTAATAGAAAAAGGGCAAAAGCCTTTTGATGTATTTATTGATGGCCGACAAGTTGCTCACAATGTAGACGCAACTGATCAGGCTTTGAAACTTACTCTAAACGCATTTAAAGCAAAAGGCGATTTAGTGAAAGTAGAGTTTAAATTGATTGAACCAGGTGAGAACTTAACTATAGATCATTTTTTGGTTAAGTCGGTTGAACAGTAATATTTGATGATTAGCCCCAGCCTTATGGCCGGGGCTTTTTATTAAAATACACTTAACTTGGGTTTCACGTTTACGGCTTTATCAGAAATAGGTTGTTATTTTCAGGGACGCTTATGAAATTGCCACCTCGAATAAAGCAGCAAGATCGCTAGATCACAAACGAAAGATCAAAGAAGTCGGCGTCGCAAACCTGTACGTTCCAAGATTCGTGTCGAAATCTCTTCAACAGACAGTGACGAGGTGTTGATGTATGGAATGGCTTCACGTCTGAACAAACCTTCTACCGTTTGCAGCTCATACAAACATTGAGAGTCACTTGCGTACTCACTGCCCGCCAATCGATTTTCACGGATCTCGGTCAGCCTTTCCGCATCAATCGTCAAACCAAACAGCTTATGACGATATATCTCAAATTCCGGTAGCAACCTTAAGCGAGCAATATCATCATGGATAAACGGATAATTTGCGACGCGTAAACCAAACTGCATTGCCATGTACAAGCTCGTTGGCGTTTTACCGCTGCGAGAGACACCCAACAAGATAATGTCTGCCTCTTCCAAGCCTTTTAAAGTAATGCCGTCGTCGTGCGCTAACGTGTATTCGATAGCAGCAATACGGTCGAAGTATTTGTCCGAGTCTTTATTAACGCTACGAGAACGCTGCAGCTTCGGCTTAGGCGCCATTTTCGTATCATCTTGCACTTTCTGCACGATACTCTCTAACACGTCATAACAATGCGCAGGCGCATCTAACAGCTTGAGTTTTATCTCCGGAATCACAATCGAGAAAAAGACCAAAGGTTCATGGCCTGTTGCTCGATATGAAATCTCGATCTCTTTCAATAAATCAGAAAGTTTGTCTTCACTTTCGACAAACGGGAAGGTTTTTTCATTAGCTTCGAATGGGAATTGACCTAGAACAACATGCCCTAAAGTCTCACATGTTATGGCCGTTCCATCAGAAACATAGAATACATCACGACTTTGGATATCAATTTGCATTTTTTATTTAATGTTTAAAATTATTTTGAGTAGGATGGGAACCATAATATATATAACGAAACCCTGCTGACTATTACGTCCCCCACAGCTTTAGAAAATAATTTACATTTTTTTAAACTGATACGTAATCGTTTGCCTTTAAATCCCTACAATGCTTGCTATGTTTCTGGAGAAATAAATGCAAAATAACACCCTATGGTTCAATGGCCTTTCCATGGAAGATGTCGACAAAGTCGGCGGTAAGAATGCTTCACTTGGCGAGATGGTTTCTAACCTAGCCAACGCTGGCGTATCAGTACCTAATGGTTTTGCTACCACATCTTATGCGTTTAATAACTTTCTTGACTACAAAGGTCTTGATGAGCGCATCCACCAACTCCTTGATGAACTTGATGTTGAAGACGTTGACGCACTGCGTAAGACAGGTGCAACAATTCGACAATGGGTTCTAGACGCACCCTTCCCAGAATCACTAGAGCAAGATATCCGTGATAACTACCGCGAACTGATTGAAGGCAACGAAGAATTGTCTGTTGCGGTTCGCTCATCGGCAACAGCTGAAGACCTTCCAGATGCTTCTTTTGCAGGCCAACAAGAAACCTTCCTTAACGTGAAAGGTATCGATGCGGTTATCGAAGCAACGAAACACGTGTTCGCTTCACTGTTTAACGATCGCGCCATCTCTTACCGAGTACACCAAGGCTTTGATCACCGTGGCATTTCATTGTCTGCGGGCATCCAGCGCATGGTTCGCTCAGACAAAGCTTCTTCAGGTGTGATGTTCACGCTTGATACTGAATCAGGCTTCGACCAAGTGGTATTCATCACCTCTTCTTGGGGCCTAGGTGAAATGGTCGTACAAGGCGCGGTGAACCCAGATGAGTTCTACGTTCATAAGCCAATGCTAGAAGCGGGTCACTACCCAGTTGTTAAAAAGACGTTTGGTTCTAAGTTGATCAAGATGATCTACTCAACCAACCAAGAGATCGGCAAGCAAGTTGATATCATCGATACAGATACTCAAGAGCGTAACGAGTTCTCATTGAACGATGAAGAGATCAAAGAACTAGCAAAGCAAGCGATGATCATCGAGAAGCACTACCAACGTCCAATGGACATTGAGTGGGCAAAAGATGGCATCGACGGCAAGCTTTACATCGTTCAAGCTCGTCCTGAGACAGTATGTTCTCAAAGTGACCAAAATGTCATTGAGCGTTACGAGCTAAACACCAAAGCAGATGTCTTGGTGGAAGGACGTGCTATCGGTCAACGTATTGGCTCTGGCCCTGTTCGCTTGGTTGACTCTCTAGACCAAATGTCACTGGTTCAAGAAGGCGACGTGCTGGTAACTGACATGACAGACCCGGACTGGGAACCTGTGATGAAGAAAGCCTCTGCGATTGTCACTAACCGTGGCGGCCGTACTTGTCACGCAGCAATCATTGCTCGCGAGCTTGGTATCCCTGCAATTGTTGGTTGTGGTACCGCGACAAGCAGCCTGAATGATGGCGACACCGTAACAGTGTCATGTTCAGAAGGCGAAACAGGCTACGTTTACAACGGCGAGCTCGACTTTGAGATCAAACGTTCTGAGGTTGATGAGCTACCAATGCTGCCAACCAAAGTAATGATGAACGTGGGTAACCCAGATCGTGCCTTCGACTTCGCTCAAATCCCGAATGAAGGTGTTGGCCTTGCTCGTCTTGAATTCATCATCAACAAGATGATCGGTATTCACCCTAAAGCTCTGCTGAACTTCGATGAGCAAACGGATGAGATCAAAGCTGAAATCAACCAGCGTATTCGTGGCTACAAAGATCCTATCGATTTCTACGTAAGCAAGCTAACAGAAGGCATTGCGACTATCGCTTCTGCATTCTGGCCTAAGCGTGTGATCGTACGTATGTCTGACTTCAAGTCGAACGAGTACAGCAACCTTGTTGGCGGTAAAACGTTTGAACCACATGAAGAGAACCCAATGCTGGGCTTCCGTGGTGCATCTCGTTACATCTCTCCAGTATTTGAAGACTGTTTCGAGCTTGAAACTCAAGCGCTAAAACGTGTTCGTAACGAGATGGGACTAAAGAACGTTGAAATCATGATCCCATTCGTGCGTACTCCAAGTGAAGCGGCATCGGTTATCGATATTCTGGCTAAGTTTAACCTACGTCGTGGCGACCAAGGCCTGAAAGTCATCATGATGTGTGAGCTTCCATCAAATGCGATTTTGGCTGATGAGTTCTTGAAGTACTTCGATGGTTTCTCTATCGGTTCAAATGACATGACCCAGCTGACACTTGGCCTAGACCGAGATTCAGGTGACGTTGCACATTTATTCGATGAGCGTAACCCAGCGGTTAAAGCGATGCTGAAAATGGCTATCGATGCAGCAGCTAAAGCGGGTAAATACGTGGGTATTTGTGGCCAAGGCCCATCTGACCATGACGACCTAGCGGAGTGGTTGATGGAACAAGGCATCAGCTCGGTTTCATTGAACCCAGACACAGTTATCGATACTTGGTTGAAACTGGGTAACGTTGCGAATAAGTAACGCTTAGCGCCAACAAGTAGATATAACAAAGCCAGTCATCGCGACTGGCTTTTTTGTTCACCGAAAGCCAACAAAGATAACCTGCCTAGCATAACAAACATTGGTATCGCGCTGACCTTACGTTATCCTTTACACAATTCTTCATTGAGAGGTTTGTCACCAATACAAACCTAACTTCAAGACCGATAAGAGCGTTATGAATTCTACTACCGCAACTCCCTCGCCTTCTCTTGGCCGACAACTCTATACAATGACGTGGCCAATGCTGTTTGGGGTGCTTTCTCTAATGAGCTTCCAGCTTGTCGACAGTGCTTTTATTGGCCAACTGGGCGTACTGCCGCTCGCTGTTCAAGGTTTCACGCTTCCAATACAGATGATCATCATCGGTATTCAGGTCGGGTTAGGTATCGCGACAACCGCGGTAATCGCGAGAGCCATTGGCGCGAATGAAACGCGCTACGCTAAGCAGCTTGGTGGATTAGTGATTGCGATGGGCAGCGTGAGTGTCGCGTTTTTCTCCGTCATCATCTATCTGCTGCGAGGGCCAATTTTACAATCGTTGGATGCGCCACCGACGGTATTACCGATCATTGATTCTTATTGGATCTATTGGCTAGCCAGCTCTTGGACAGGTGCACTGCTCTACTTTTTCTACAGTGTGTGTCGTGCCAATGGTAATACCATGCTGCCCGGTTCAATGATGATCGCGACTAGTATCATCAACTTAATATTGGACCCGATTTTCATCTTTACGCTCGACATGGGCATCAATGGAGCCGCCATTGCGACCATCTTGGCGTTCGGTGCGGGTATATTTATCGTTGCACCAAAGGTCACCAAGAAGCATTGGATGACCTTCGACTGGCACGACCTCGACATCAGCAAGAGTGTTCGCTCCATTGGTAACATCATGGGGCCTGCGATGATCAGTCAGCTGCTGCCTCCTGTTTCATCCATGTTCGCCACTAAGCTGCTTGCTGGCTATGGCACAGCTGCCGTTGCAGCTTGGGCATTGGGTTCACGTTTTGAATTCTTCTCGATTGTCGCTGTGCTAGCACTAACGATGTCGATGCCTCCGATGATTGGCCGCATGTTGGGAGAGAACAATCTCGAAAACATACGTAAGCTCGTTAAGATTGCGGTCATGTTTGTATTGGGTTTCCAGTTGGTGATCGCACTAGTGACTTGGTTATTCTCTGGCGGACTAGCAAACCTAATGACCAGTGAAAGCGAAGTCTCGACGATTTTAAACTATCACCTACTGATCGTACCTATTAGCTTAGGGCCATTAGGAATCTGTATGCTGATGGTTTCTGTCTCTAACGCATTAGGCAAGTCCTATACCGCCTTGACGATTTCAGCGCTGCGCCTGTTCGCCTTCTTCTTACCTAGCTTGTGGGTTGGCTCTCAGCTTGCGGGTATTGAAGGCCTATTCTGGGGCGCAATGACAGGTAATGTGCTTGCCGGCACCTGTGCATGGTTTATGTATCAGCGCGCGCTAAAACAAGTCGAGCTTAAACTGCCAAGCGAATAATCAAACAGAACACTCCAAAATAAAGCAGCAACTTCAGCTGCTTTTTTAGGATCTAAATCCTAGCTTGCATCCTATTAAAAAGCTGTTTTTTGTGAATTTAACTCTCTAATACAACCTCATTTTCAATTAACCACCTATCTTTACTCACCACCACATTCGCAAGGTAAATGCTTGATTGCCATGCATTTACAATACCAATCAATTCAATTTTTTGCCTTTCCTTATAACTTGTCCTAGATCATCAAAGGGTTCAAAAATGCAACCTTTGGTTTTAAATATGTAAACCTTGATGCGGTTTAAGAAATTAAACCTCATTTGGCTATCTTTAGTGATCTTGTTCAAATTCCGCTCGTGATATAGGTCTAAACCTTACGATTTGTTGATGTTTTGAACGTTCACTTCAGGTTTACAGAAGTTTACCGCATCTTGTTGGAGTACCACCAAAGGAGTGGATTCCAGTCATTGAGTTCAAAAATGTAAACCGAAATCATGAATGTAAAACAAGTTCGATTCACCGATGAAGACAGAGAATGCTTAAGCAATTACTTCCGCTTAGCAGACACTATCGCCGATTTGATTGGTCCTTACTGCGAAGTGGTCATCCATTCATTTGAAAGCTTAGAAAACTCAGTCGTGAAGATCGTCAATGGTCATCATACGGGTCGTGAAATTGGTTCACCGATCACCGATTTAGGTTTACGCATGTGGAGCACGTTCGAGAAAACTGGCGAAGTTTCTCCGAAGAGCTATTTCACCAACGCAGCAGATGGGTCCCTACTGAAATCAACCACCTGTGTGCTGGCTGGTCCACAGCAAAAACCTATCGGCATGCTGTGTATCAACATGAACTTATCTTTCCCATTCCCAGAAATCGTCAAAACGTTGATGCCGCAGTGCAATGTGCCGCAAACAATTGTAAGCGAGACATTCAGCAACAATGCAAACGACGTCATTCAACAAGCATTGAGTTCAGCCATTAACGAGGTTGACCAAGACGAGTCGGTTTCCTTCAAAGGTCGTAATAAAGCCATCATCCGTTGCTTATTTGATAACGGCGTATTTGAGCTAAAAGAGACGACTACACAAGTATCAGAGCAGCTTGGGATCAGCCGTCAGGCGGTTTACAAGTTTATCCGTGAATTTAAATCAGAATAAAACCAATAATTTAGGAGTTACATCGTGAAACAGATCATTGCCACTGAACAAGCACCTGCAGCTATCGGCCCTTACTCACAAGGTACGTCTTACGGCGACATGGTTTATACATCAGGCCAATTACCTCTCGTTCCAGAAACCATGAAGTTTGTCGAGGGCGGCATCAAAGAGCAGGCTCGTCAATCTCTTGAGAATTTGAAGGCTGTTTTAGAAGTAAGCGGGGCTGGCTTAGACACAGTATTGAAGACTACCTGCTTCCTATCAGACATGGAGAACTTCGTTGCCTTTAATGAAGTGTATACCGAGGTGTTTGGGACTGAGAATGCACCTGCTCGCTCTTGTGTTGAAGCAGCACGACTACCAAAAGACGCACTGGTTGAAGTTGAAGCCATCGCATACAAAAAATAACCGATTTAGGTATTAATGGGTATCATAGGAGATTCTCATGAGCGTTTCATTTATCGCATTAAGCGTACTGTTCTTTGGGTTCTACGCACTGCTGTCGAACTTCAAAAAGCAAAAGAAAAGTTTTAACTTCCGCGTACTGAGTGCGCTTGCTGCTGGCTTGTTGTTCGGTGGCGCAATTCAACTTGTTTTCGGTGTCGGCAACGTTGCGACATCTGGCTTTGCTGAACTGATTTCCGTATTCGGTAAAGGCTACATCAAACTTCTACAAATGATCGTTATCCCACTGGTATTCGTGGCGATGATCTCTTCGATCATGAACGTCGAAGGCGGTGGTGCGCTATCTCGAATCGCACCAAAAATCATCGGTATTCTACTTTTCACTTGTGCAATCTCAGCAGCCGTTGGTATCGCAAGTATTTACCTATTTGGTATCGATGCGAACGCGCTAGTAAGCACAATCGGCACAAACAGCGCGATTGAAGCTCGCGGTGATTCACTGGTAGCAACACAAGATGCAATGGCGAGTAGTGGTCTGTCTGGTATGGCTCTGTCTATCATTCCAACCAACATCTTTGACATGCTAACGGGGTCTCAACGTACTTCTACGTTATCAACTGTACTGTTCGGTATGTTCCTTGGTTACTGCATCCTTCAAGTGAAAAACCGTAAGCCAGAGAAAGTGCAAAACTTCGTTGATTTCATCAACTCTGCAAAAGAAGTGGTGCTTTCAATGGTACGTGAAATTCTGAAGCTAACGCCTTACGGTGTATTCGCTCTGATGACTACGTTCATGATGACCAACGACCTGTTCGCACTAGCAGAAATGGGCCGCTTCCTTCTAGCAAGCTACGTAGCAATTGGCGTTATGTTCGGCATCCACTTCGTGATGGTGTCAATGTTCGGCCTTTCTCCTGCCAAGTTCATGAAGAAAATCTGGCCAGTACTCGTGTTCGGTTTCGGGTCTCGTTCAAGCATGGCAGCTATTCCACTAAACGTTGAAACACAAACTCAGCGCCTAGGTGTAGACGAAGAAACAGCAAACATGTCAGCGACATTCGGTACCAGTATCGGTCAAAACGGTTGTGCCGGTATCTACCCAGCAATGCTAGCAATCATGGCGGCACAGGTCATGGGCATGCCTGTAGACTTGAGCTTTATCCTACAACTGATCGCTGTTATCGCAATTGCTTCATTCGGTATCGCGGGTGTTGGTGGCGGTGCAACGTTCGCAGCAGTAGCGGTACTGACCATCATGGGTCTAGACATCACAGTAGTCGCGATTCTAGTGTCTATCGAAGCGCTAATTGACATGGCTCGTACCGCGCTGAACATCTCTGGCTCTATGTTGTCAGGCGTTCTTACAGCGAAGAAGAATGGCTCACTGGATACTGAACAATACGACGCTGGCGTTACAGCGACAGTATCAAAAGAAGCAGCAGTATAATTCTCAAACTTAATTAAGAGCACTCCACGTGAGTGCTCTTCTGTTTTTCCTGAGTTCAGGTTATTTAGGTAGTAAATATGAAAGTTGTTGTTATAGGCGGTAGCGCCGCGGGTATGAGTTTCGCAGCAAAATACAAACGTAATCAACCATCAGACGAAGTCATCGTTTTAGATAAGCGTAGCTACATCTCTTTCGGAGCCTGTGGCCTACCTTACTTTGCAGGCGGCATGTTTGATGACACCGAACGGATGATCTCCCGTACACCAGAACAAGCCATCAAATCAGGTTTAGATGTTCGTGTAGACACAGAAATGGTGTCGTTCGACCGCACTGAAAAGCAAATTACGGTGCGTCACCAAAATGAAGAAAGCGTCATCGATTACGATATGTTGGTCATTGCAACAGGTGCACGACCAATCGTTCCACCATTCGGTGAATTCAATCCAGAACACGTATACACACTAACAAGTATGGAAGATGGCTTAGCAGTCAAAGAAGCGCTTAAAGACGATAACAAACAACGCGTGTGTGTCATCGGTGCAGGCTTTATCGGGCTGGAAGTCTTTGATGCGGCACATGGCTTAGATAAGCACGTGACGATTATCGAACGTGAACAACACATCATGAGCCGTCAGTTCAGCCCAGAGATCATTGAAGTTGTCGAAGGTTCAATTCGAGAATCCGGCGCTGACCTTAAAACAGGTTGCAGCGTGTCTGCGATTCGCGATGCCGAGCAAGGTGGTTACATCGTAGAAACCGATAATGGCAATGTAGAAGCTGATATCGTGATCCTGTCACTCGGCTTCAAACCAAACACGGAAGCATTCGAATTACCAAAGGCTCAAAATGGCGCGTTGTTGGTGAATGAATATGGTGCCACTGAAGATGCTTACATCCACGCAGTAGGTGACTGTGCCGTTGTCCATCATATGGCACTAGGCAAACCCGTTTATGTTCCTCTAGCAACAACAGCCAATAAGCAAGCGCGTATGATGGCTGACAAGCTAGCAGGTAAAGATACCTATATGTCAGGCTTCTTAGGTTCGTCTTGTTTGAAAGTACTCGATTACGAGCTGGCGTGTACTGGCGTAAATGAACTTCTAGCGAAAGAACATAACTTGGATGTGAAAGTATCGACCATTTCAGATAAGAACCAAACCGATTACTACCCTGGTCAAGAAGACATCAAGGTAAAGCTGGTTTATCACCCAGAAACGAAGGTCCTGCTAGGTGGTGAGATAGTAGGTAAGAAAGGAGCCGTTGGCCGCATCAATGCACTGGCCGTAGCGATCACAGCCAAGATGACTACTCAACAACTAGGCTACATGGATTTCTGTTATGCCCCGCCTTTTTCACGTACATGGGATGCGCTAAACGTGGCAGGTAACGTCGCTAAATAAGCGAACTGATTGTACTATTCCCAAAGCATATTCATTTAGAGATCAAAGCAGAGCGATTAAGCTCTGCTTTTTTTTGCCTTAACGCCAAACACCGATGTTTAACCAACGAGTAATCTTCCGCTTTGAAGTAGTCATAATTCGTCCTCAATGTGTAAACACATTTCAGGACGGGACACACGACGAAAAAAAGCCCGCTGATTTCTCAGCGGGCTTTCTAATGGTGGTGGAGGGATAGGGATTTGAACCCTAGAACCGCTATTAACGGTTGCCG
>NZ_JBFSUD010000098.1:0-14546 GCF_041467175.1 Vibrio sp. 10N.247.310.24 | reverse complement strand
TCTTCAAGGGTTACCGTCCACAGTTCTACTTCCGTACAACTGACGTAACAGGCGATATCACTCTACCTGAAGGCGTAGAAATGGTAATGCCAGGTGACAACGTTCAAATGACTGTTGAGCTAATCGCTCCAATCGCAATGGACGAAGGTCTACGTTTCGCAATCCGCGAAGGTGGCCGTACTGTTGGTGCTGGTGTTGTAGCTAAAATCTTCGCTTAATAGCATTTAGATTTTTGCACACTCTTCATTAGAAGAACTGCATAAGAAAAGGGAAGCTTCGGCTTCCCTTTTATTTTTCCACGTTCCCACCACTTCTTTTTGCTTTCCCTTAGTATCATCCCCGTTCCTTGTCGTTCTGCTTTTGTCACACAACTTTTCTTCGAATGCTCTGCACAAATATATTCCGATTATTTTTCCAACACCACTTGCATACTAAAATGTGATCTGTATAATGCATCGCACTGGCTAACGCCGGTTTGTGAACCAATGAGCACTGAGGAGTAGGTCTTACCTAGTAATGTATACTCAGCTTATGTTCGCGGTTAATAAAAATAGTAAACCTTGTGTTTACTTCAAAAGTTAACTGACAATGCGTCCTAATCTTGGATGCTACGGTTTCACATAAATCAATCGGCATTCTCTCGTTCTTTCGAGCTTGAGTGGCGATATTGTTTGTGTAATTTTTAATAATTGGAGCTCTGTCTCATGCAGAACCAACGTATTCGTATCCGCCTTAAAGCGTTTGATTACAAGCTAATCGATGCTTCAACTGCGGAAATCGTTGAAACAGCAAAACGTACTGGCGCACAGGTTCGTGGTCCTATTCCACTTCCTACTCGTAAAGAGCGTTTCACTGTTCTTACCTCTCCACACGTCAACAAAGATGCACGTGATCAGTACGAAATTCGTACTCACAAGCGTTTGATCGACATCGTTGAGCCAACAGATAAAACTGTTGATGCTCTAATGCGTCTTGATCTTGCAGCTGGCGTTGATGTTCAAATCAGCCTAGGTTAAGGGAGATAAGAATAATGATTGGTCTAGTCGGACGTAAAGTGGGTATGACCCGCGTATTTACTGAAGAAGGCGTTTCTATCCCAGTAACTGTTGTTGAGGTTGAAGCGAACCGTATTTCTCAAGTTAAAACTCTTGAGACAGACGGCTACGCAGCAATCCAAGTAACTACTGGTGCTAAGAAAGCTAACCGTGTAACTAAACCTGAAGCTGGTCACTTCGCGAAAGCGGGTGTTGAAGCAGGTCGCGGTCTTTGGGAATTCCGTTTAGAAAACGGCGAAGAGTTTGAAGTTGGCGCTGAGCTAAACGTAGAACTTTTCAACGAAATTAAAAAAGTAGACGTTACTGGTACATCTAAAGGTAAAGGCTTCCAAGGCGCTATCAAGCGTTGGAACTTCTCTACTCAAGATATGACTCACGGTAACTCTTTGTCTCACCGCGCACCGGGTTCAATTGGCCAATGTCAAACTCCAGGCCGCGTGTTTAAAGGCAAGAAAATGGCAGGTCACATGGGTGCTGAGCGTGTAACGACTCAAAACCTAGAGATCGTACGTGTTGACGCTGAGCGCAATCTACTCCTTATTAAAGGTGCAGTACCAGGCTCAACAGGCGGTAACGTGATCGTAAAACCTGCTGTTAAAGCATAACGTCTAGGAGTAAGTAATGGAATTGATGGTTAAAGGTGCTGATGCACTAACTGTTTCCGAGACTACTTTCGGACGTGACTTTAACGAAGCTCTAGTACACCAAGTAGTTGTTGCGTATGCAGCAGGTGCTCGTCAAGGTACTCGTGCTCAAAAGACTCGTTCTGAAGTATCAGGCGGCGGTGCTAAGCCATGGCGCCAAAAAGGTACTGGCCGTGCACGTGCTGGTACAATTCGTAGCCCAATCTGGCGTACAGGTGGTGTTACTTTTGCTGCGAAACCACAAGATCACAGCCAAAAAGTTAACAAGAAAATGTACCGCGGTGCTATGAAAAGCATTCTTTCTGAGTTGATTCGTCAAGAGCGTCTAATCGTTGTTGATAACTTCTCTGTAGAAGCACCAAAAACAAAAGAACTTGTAGCTAAGCTTAAAGAGCTTGAGCTAAATGACGTTCTGATTGTGACTGGCGAAGTAGATGAAAATCTATTCTTAGCTGCTCGTAACCTATACAAAGTAGATGCACGTGATGTTGCTGGTGTTGATCCAGTATCACTAATCGCTTTCGACAAGGTTCTGATGACTGCTGATGCAGTTAAGCAAGTTGAGGAGATGCTAGCATGATCACTGAAGAGCGTATCTTAAAAGTTCTACGTGCTCCGCACATCTCTGAAAAAGCAACTATGGCAGCTGAGAAAGCGAACACTATCGTTTTCAAAGTAGCTAAAGATGCAACTAAGAAAGAGATCAAAGCAGCTGTAGAAAAGCTATTTGAAGTTGAAGTTAAGTCTGTAAATACTCTTGTATTAAAGGGTAAGACCAAACGTCAAGGTATGCGTGAAGGCCGTCGTTCAGACGTTAAGAAAGCCTACGTTACTTTGAAAGAAGGTCAAGATCTTGACTTCGTTGGCGGCGCGGAATAACAGGAGTAGTAAAAATGGCTATTGTTAAATGTAAGCCGACTTCCCCTGGTCGTCGTCACGTCGTTAAAGTTGTTAACGCTGACCTGCACAAGGGTAAGCCATACGCACCACTTCTAGAGAAAAACTCTAAGAACGGTGGTCGTAACAACAACGGTCGTATTACAGTACGTCACATCGGTGGTGGTCATAAACACCATTACCGTCTAGTTGACTTCAAACGTACTAAAGATGGCATCCCAGCGAAAGTTGAGCGTCTAGAATACGATCCAAACCGTAGTGCTAACATCGCTCTAGTTCTGTACGCAGACGGTGAGCGTCGTTACATCATTGCACCTAAAGGTGTTAACGCAGGCGACCAGATTCAATCTGGCGTAGATGCTGCAATCAAAGCAGGTAACACTCTGCCGATGCGCAACATCCCAGTAGGTTCTACTGTACACTGTGTTGAACTTAAGCCTGGTAAAGGTGCACAACTAGCTCGTTCGGCTGGTGCTTATGCTCAAATCATCGCTCGCGATGGTGCATACGTAACTATCCGTCTACGTTCTGGTGAAATGCGCAAAGTTCTTTCTGAAGGTCGTGCAACGATCGGTGAAGTTGGTAACTCTGAGCATATGCTACGTGAACTTGGTAAAGCTGGTGCTTCACGCTGGCGCGGCGTACGTCCAACCGTACGTGGTGTAGTAATGAACCCGGTGGATCACCCACATGGTGGTGGTGAAGGCCGCACATCTGGTGGTCGTCACCCAGTATCTCCTTGGGGCGTTCCTACTAAGGGCTTCAAGACTCGTAAGAATAAGCGCACTGACAAGTACATCGTACGTCGTCGCACTAAATAATTTATAAAGAGGAATCGCCATGCCACGTTCTCTCAAGAAAGGTCCTTTTATTGACCTACACTTGCTGAAGAAGGTAGAGAAAGCGGTGGAAAGCGGAGACAAAAAGCCTATTAAGACTTGGTCCCGTCGCTCAATGATCATCCCAACAATGATTGGTTTGACCATCGCTGTCCATAATGGTCGTCAGCACGTCCCAGTTTTCGTTACCGAAGAAATGATCGGTCACAAACTAGGCGAATTTGCACCAACTCGTACTTATCGCGGTCATGCTGCAGATAAGAAAGCTAAGAAGAAATAAGGAGTAGATGATGGAAGCTTTAGCTAAACATAACTTTGCTCGTATTTCTCCACAGAAAGCTCGCTTAGTTGCAGACCAAATTCGCGGTAAGTCGGTAGGCCAGGCTCTAGAAATTCTAACTTTCAGCAACAAAAAAGCTGCTGTTTTAGTTAAGAAAGTTCTTGAGTCAGCTATCGCTAACGCGGAACATAACGAAGGTGCAGATATCGACGATCTAAATGTCGCTAAAATCTTCGTAGATGAGGGCCCTATCATGAAGCGTATTATGCCTCGTGCTAAAGGTCGTGCGGATCGTATCTTGAAGCGTTCAAGCCACATCACTATTGTTGTAGCAGATCGCTAAAGACTAGGAGAGTAAGCAATGGGTCAGAAAGTACATCCTAATGGTATTCGTCTTGGCATCGTCAAGCCTTGGAATGCTACATGGTTTGCTAATACCAACGAATTCGCTGACAACCTAGACGGCGACTTCAAGGTACGTCAGTTCCTTACCAAGGAACTACAAAAAGCATCATTATCTCGTATCGTTATCGAGCGTCCAGCTAAGAGCATCCGTGTGACTATTCACACAGCTCGTCCTGGCGTTGTTATCGGTAAGAAAGGTGAAGACGTAGAGAAGCTACGCGCAGCTGTAGCTAAAATCGCAGGTGTACCAGCGCAAATTAACATCGCTGAAGTACGTAAGCCTGAGCTAGATGGTCAGCTTGTAGCTGATAGCATCGCGTCTCAACTAGAGCGTCGTGTTATGTTCCGTCGTGCAATGAAGCGTGCGGTACAAAATGCTATGCGTCTAGGCGCTAAAGGCATCAAAGTACAAGTAGGCGGCCGTCTTGGCGGTGCTGAAATCGCACGTTCAGAGTGGTACCGTGAAGGCCGTGTGCCTCTACACACTCTACGTGCAGACATTGATTACGCAACTTCTTCGGCTCACACTCAATACGGTGTGATCGGCATTAAAGTTTGGATCTTCAAAGGTGAGATTCTAGGCGGTATGCCAGCTGCTAACGCAGTAGAGCCAAAAGGCGATAAGCCTAAGAAGCAGCGTAAAGGCCGTAAGTAAGGAGTCGAACGATGCTACAACCAAAACGTACTAAGTTCCGCAAGGTTATGACTGGTCGTAACCGTGGTCTAGCTAAAGGTACTGAAGTAAGCTTCGGCGAATTCGGTCTTAAAGCTGTTGGCCGTGGTCGCCTGACTGCACGTCAAATCGAAGCGGCACGTCGTGCTATGACACGTCACATTAAGCGTCAAGGTCAAATCTGGATCCGTGTGTTCCCAGACAAACCTATTACTGAAAAGCCTCTTGAAGTTCGTCAAGGTAAAGGTAAAGGTTCAGTTGCGTACTGGGTTGCTCAAATCCAACCAGGCAAAGTTATGTACGAGATGAATGGCGTACCTGAAGAGTTGGCACGTGAAGCGTTCCGCCTAGCGGCACGTAAACTGCCTGTTAAAACTACTTTTGTAACTAAGCAGGTGATGTGATGAAAGCACAAGATCTACGCGAAAAGAACGTTGAAGAGCTTAACGCTGAGCTATTGAATTTGCTACGTGAACAGTTCAACTTGCGCATGCAAGCTGCAACTGGTCAACTACAGCAAACTCATACTCTAAAAGCTGTACGCCGTGACATCGCACGTGTGAAAACTGTTTTGACTGAAAAGGCAGGCGCATAATGAGCGAAACTAACCGCATCCAGCAAGGCCGTGTAGTAAGTGACAAGATGGACAAGTCTATCGTTGTTGCTATTGAGCGTACTGTAAAACACCCAATTTACGGTAAGTTCATCAAACGCACGACTAAAGTACACGCACACGACGAAGACAACACTTGTGGCCTAGGCGACAAAGTTGAAATCGCTGAGTGTCGTCCTCTGTCTAAGACTAAGTCTTGGACATTGGTTAAAGTTCTAGAAAAAGCGAAGATTTAATCTTTGTAATTCTATAACTTATAAGCGGCTCCAAATAATTTTTTGGAGCCGCTTGTTTTTTGTCTACCCAATTTAAAAAAAGGGTGGTACAATTCGCGTCCCTTTTAAAGAGGCAGCCCGACCCGAGAGGGTCTAGTTTTAATATTTAGCGGAGCACTAACAATGATCCAGATGCAAAGTACACTTGACGCAGCAGATAACTCTGGCGCGCGCAAGGTAATGTGTATTAAGGTTCTGGGTGGCTCTCACCGCCGTTATGCACATATCGGTGACGTCATCAAGGTTACAGTGAAGGAAGCGATTCCTCGCGGTAAAGTAAAGAAAGGTGATGTTCTGAAGGCGGTAGTAGTGCGCACCCGTAAAGGCGTTCGTCGCCCAGACGGTTCTGTCATTCGCTTCGACAGTAATGCTTGTGTATTGTTAAATGACACTACTGAGCAACCAGTCGGCACACGTATCTTTGGTCCTGTGACTCGTGAACTTCGTAACGCGAAATTCATGAAGATTGTATCACTTGCACCTGAAGTTCTGTAAGGAGCGGCAACATGGCAGCTAAAATCCGTCGTAATGACGAAGTAATCATTCTTGCTGGTAAAGATAAAGGCAAGAAAGGTAAAGTAACTAAGGTTCTGACAACTGGTAAAGTTGTTGTTGAAGGCATCAATCTTGTTAAAAAACACCAAAAGCCGGTTCCGGCTCTAGGTCAACAAGGTGGCATCGTTGAACAAGAAGCAGCTATTGATGCTTCTAACGTTGCAGTCTTTAACGCGGCTACTGGTAAAGCAGACCGTATCGGTTTCCGTATCGAAGATGGCAAGAAAGTTCGTTTCTTCAAATCTAACGGCGAAACTGTTTCTAACTAATTAGAAGTAATTTGGAGTTCTACTATGGCGAAACTGCATGATTACTACAAGTCGTCTGTAGTCGCTGAGCTTACCAAAGAGTTCAGCTACACAAGCGTCATGCAAGTCCCTAGGATTGAGAAAATCACCCTAAACATGGGCGTTGGTGAAGCAATCAACGATAAGAAACTGCTAGAAAACGCAGCGTCTGATATGGCAACGATCTCTGGTCAAAAGCCTCTTATCACGAAAGCGCGTAAATCTGTAGCTGGTTTCAAAATTCGTGAAGGCTACCCAATTGGTTGTAAAGTAACCTTGCGTGGTGAGCGCATGTGGGAATTTTTAGAGCGTTTAATCTCTATCGCACTTCCACGTGTACGTGATTTCCGTGGTGTTAGCGCTAAGTCTTTTGACGGACGCGGTAACTACAGCATGGGCGTTCGCGAGCAAATCATCTTTCCGGAAATCGACTACGATAAAGTCGATCGTGTCCGCGGTCTTGATATTACTATCACGACATCTGCGGGATCCGATGAGGAAGGCCGAGCTCTGCTGGCTGCCTTTAACTTCCCATTCCGTAAGTAAGGGTAGGGTTACTGTTATGGCTAAACAATCAATGAAAGCACGTGAAGCTAAACGTGCAAAACTAGTAGTTAAGTTCGCTGAAAAGCGTTCTGCGCTAAAAGTTATCATTAGCGATGTAAACGCATCTGAAGAAGATCGTTGGAATGCGGTTCTTAAACTGCAATCTCTTCCACGTGATTCAAGTGCATCACGTCAGCGCAACCGTTGCAACCAAACTGGTCGTCCACACGGTTACCTACGTAAATTCGGTCTAAGCCGTATTAAGGTTCGCGAAGCTTGCATGAAAGGCGAGATTCCGGGTCTTCGTAAGGCTAGCTGGTAATTGCCACTTAATCATTTGGAGTAAATCTTATGAGCATGCAAGATCCGATTTCGGATATGCTGACCCGCGTTCGTAACGGTCAGGCAGCAAATAAAGTTGCTGTAAAAATGCCTTCTTCAAAGCTTAAAGTTGCAATTGCTGCATTACTTAAAGCTGAAGGTTACATCGTAGACTTCGCTGTTGACAGCGAAGCAAAACCTGAGCTAGAAGTTACTCTTAAGTACTTCCAAGCTAAACCTGTAATCGAGCAAATCAAGCGCGTATCACGTCCTGGTCTAAGAGTTTATAAAAATAAAGACTCTTTACCTACAGTGATGGGTGGTCTTGGTATTGCAGTTGTTTCTACTTCCAAGGGTCTGATGTCTGACCGTGCTGCTCGTAAAGCAGGTCTTGGCGGTGAAATCATCTGTTACGTAGCTTAAGGAGTAGATTATGTCTCGTGTTGCTAAAGCACCTGTCGCTATTCCAGCTGGCGTAGAGGTGAAACTAAACGGCCAAGAAGTTACTGTAAAAGGTAGCAAAGGTGAGCTTACTCGCGTTCTTAACAGCGCCGTAGTTATTGCACAGGAAGAAAACAACCTAACTTTCGGTCCGAAAGAAGGTGTTACTAACGCATGGGCACAAGCTGGTACAGCTCGCGCTCTAGTTAATAACATGGTTGTGGGTGTTACTGAGGGCTTCACTAAGAAGCTAACTCTTAAGGGTGTTGGTTACCGTGCTGCTATGAAAGGCAACGCTGTAGGTCTAACTCTTGGTTTTTCTCACCCAGTAGAGCACGCTCTACCTGAAGGTATTAAAGCTGAGTGCCCTAGCCAAACTGAGATCGTTATTACTGGTTGCGATAAGCAAGTAGTAGGTCAAGTTGCGGCTGACATTCGTTCTTACCGTGCTCCTGAGCCTTACAAAGGCAAAGGTGTTCGTTACGCAGATGAAAATGTGCGTACTAAAGAAGCTAAGAAGAAGTAAGGTATCACTATGGATAAGAAAGCATCTCGCATCCGTCGTGCTACACGTGCACGTCGTAAGATTGCAGAACTTGGTGCAACTCGCCTGGTAGTACATCGTACTCCTCGCCATGTTTACGCTCAAGTTATCTCGGCAAACGGCTCTGAGGTTATCGCAGCTGCTTCTACTGTAGAAAAAGCGATCCGTGAGCAAGTTAAGAACACTGGTAACGTCGATGCAGCTAAAGCAGTTGGTAAAGCTGTTGCTGAGCGCGCTCTTGAAAAAGGCGTAGCTTCAGTTGCATTTGACCGTTCTGGTTTCCAATACCACGGTCGAGTAGCGGCGCTAGCAGAATCTGCTCGCGAAGCTGGTCTGAAATTCTAAGGTAGGGTTGGAAGATGGCTAAAGAACAACAACAAGCTAATGATTTGCAAGAAAAGCTGATCGCTGTTAACCGTGTATCTAAGACGGTTAAAGGTGGTCGAATCATGAGCTTCACTGCACTAACAGTAGTTGGTGACGGTAATGGTCGCGTAGGTTTCGGTTACGGCAAAGCTCGTGAAGTACCTGCAGCGATTCAAAAAGCAATGGAAAAAGCGCGTCGTAACATGGTTACTGTTGCGCTTAACGAAGGCACTCTTCACCACCCGGTGAAAGGTCGTCATTCGGGCTCTAAAGTTTACATGCAGCCAGCTGCTGAAGGTACAGGTGTTATTGCCGGTGGTGCAATGCGTGCCGTACTTGAAGTTGCAGGCGTACATAACGTTCTTTCTAAAGCATACGGTTCAACGAACCCAATCAACGTTGTTCGCGCAACGATTGGTGCTCTAGTAGACGTTAAGTCACCAGAAATGGTTGCTGCTAAACGTGGTCTAACTGTTGAATCTATTTCGGAGTAAGCACACGATGGCAACTATTAAAGTAACTCAAACTAAAAGCTCAATTGGTCGCCTACCTAAGCACAAAGCGTGTCTTAAAGGTCTAGGTCTTCGTCGCATCAACCATACAGTAGAACTTGAAGATACTCCGTGCGTACGCGGTATGATCAACAAGGTTTACTACATGGTTAAGATTGAGGAGTAATCAGAATGCGTTTGAATACTCTATCACCGGCTGCTGGCTCTAAACCTTCTAAGAAGCGTGTAGGTCGTGGTATCGGTTCTGGCCTTGGTAAAACAGGTGGCCGCGGTCACAAAGGTCAAAAGTCACGTTCTGGCGGCTCTGTTCGTCCAGGTTTTGAAGGCGGTCAAATGCCTCTAAAACAACGTCTACCTAAATTCGGTTTCACTTCTCGTAAGAGCCTAGTGTCTGCTGAAGTTCGTCTAGCTGAGCTAGCGAAAGTAACAGGTGACGTAGTTGATCTTAACAGCCTTAAAGCTGCTAACGTTATCACTAAGAACATCGAGTTTGTTAAGATCGTTCTTTCTGGTGACCTAAGCAAAGCTGTGACTGTTAAAGGTCTACGCGTGACTAAAGGCGCTAAAGCTGCAATCGAAGCTGCAGGCGGTAAAATCGAGGAATAATCTCGAGGAACGAGGTACAGATGGCTAAGAAACCAGGAAAAGATTTTCGTAGTGCTCAGAGCGGCTTAAGTGAACTAAAGTCGCGCTTATTATTCGTAATTGGTGCACTTTTAGTATTCCGAGCCGGCTCTTTTGTGCCGATCCCTGGTATTGACGCAGCTGTACTTGCCGATTTGTTCGATCAGCAAAAAGGTACCATCGTAGAAATGTTTAACATGTTCTCCGGTGGTGCTCTTGAGCGTGCATCTATATTAGCATTGGGTATCATGCCGTACATTTCGGCATCGATCGTAGTCCAATTGCTAACTGTAGTTCATCCAGCGTTAGCGGAACTCAAAAAAGAGGGTGAAGCAGGCCGTCGTAAGATAAGCCAATATACACGCTACGGCACGCTTGTACTTGCAACATTCCAAGCTATTGGTATCGCAACAGGCTTACCAAACATGGTCGACAATCTGGTTGTTATCAACCAAACCATGTTTACGCTTATTGCTACCGTGAGTTTAGTAACTGGTACCATGTTTTTGATGTGGTTAGGTGAACAAATCACTGAGCGAGGAATCGGTAATGGTATTTCCATTCTGATTTTTGCAGGTATTGTTGCTGGATTGCCTTCTGCAATCGGTCAAACAATCGAGCAAGCGCGTCAAGGTGAATTGCATGTGCTTCTTCTGTTGTTTATCGCGGTATTGTCTTTTGCTGTAATTTACTTCGTAGTTTTCATGGAACGTGGTCAACGTCGTATCGTCGTTAACTATGCGAAGCGTCAACAAGGTCGTAAAGTTTTTGCAGCTCAAAGCTCTCACTTGCCTCTTAAGATTAATATGGCAGGTGTTATTCCAGCGATTTTTGCATCAAGTATTATTTTGTTCCCAGGAACATTAGCACAATGGTTTGGTCAAAATGGTGAAAGCAGCGCGTTCGGTTGGTTAACTGACGTGTCATTAGCTCTTAGCCCAGGTCAACCTTTGTATGTAATGCTTTATGCAGCAGCTATAATCTTCTTCTGTTTCTTCTATACAGCGTTGGTGTTTAACCCGCGTGAAACAGCTGATAATTTGAAGAAGTCTGGTGCATTCGTACCCGGTATCCGCCCAGGTGAGCAGACAGCGAAATATATCGATAAAGTGATGACTAGGCTAACCCTTGCGGGCGCTCTATACATTACTTTTATATGTCTGATTCCTGAATTCATGATGGTCGCGTGGAACGTTCGTTTCTACTTCGGCGGCACATCACTACTAATCGTAGTGGTAGTTATCATGGATTTCATGGCACAGGTACAGACTCATCTGATGTCACAACAGTATGATTCTGTGTTAAAGAAAGCGAATCTGAAAGGTTACGGCCGTTAATTCGGTAGTAATTATTTCGATTCCATTTACGGAGTTTAGCAATGAAAGTTCGTGCTTCCGTTAAAAAAATCTGCCGTAACTGTAAAGTTATCAAGCGTAACGGTGTCGTTCGCGTGATTTGCAGTGAGCCAAAGCATAAGCAACGCCAAGGCTAATCAGCAGAAATTTTTACTTGAAATACTAGGTAGAGTCGAGTATATTCCTCGGCCTACCTTTTGCGTGCAAAAGAAGTAGTATGCCGCAGCGTATCCATAACGGGCTTTGCTGCGGATAATTCTTTTATGAACCCCCTTAGGAGTGAATAATGGCCCGTATAGCCGGCATTAACATTCCTGATCATAAGCATTCTGTAATTGCACTTACTGCAATCTACGGTATTGGCAAAACTCGCTCTCAAGCTATTCTAGCTGAAGTGGGTATTGCTGAAGATGCTAAGATCAGTGAACTAACTGAAGAGCAGATCGATCAACTGCGTGATGGTGTAGCTAAATACACTGTAGAAGGTGATCTACGTCGTGAAGTATCGATGAACATCAAGCGTCTTATGGACCTTGGCTGTTACCGCGGTCTTCGTCATCGTCGCAGTCTACCACTACGTGGACAGCGTACTAAAACCAACGCTCGCACCCGTAAGGGTCCGCGCAAGCCGATCAAGAAATAGTCGGATAAGGTAGAGTACAATGGCAAAACAACCAACTCGCGCGCGTAAGCGCGTACGCAAGCAAGTAGCTGATGGCGTAGCGCACATTCATGCTTCTTTCAACAACACAATCGTAACTATCACTGACCGTCAAGGCAACGCTCTTGCATGGGCTACAGCAGGTGGTTCAGGTTTCCGTGGTTCTCGTAAATCTACTCCGTTCGCAGCACAAGTTGCAGCTGAGCGTTGTGGTGAAATGGCTAAAGAATATGGCCTAAAGAACTTGGAAGTTATGGTTAAGGGTCCAGGTCCAGGTCGCGAATCTACTGTTCGTGCACTGAACGCTGCTGGTTTCCGTATCACTAACATTGTTGATGCGACACCAATCCCTCATAACGGTTGTCGTCCACCTAAGAAACGTCGCGTTTAAGTTTCGTTTCTAGGAATATTGGAGAAAGATCATGGCAAGATATTTGGGTCCTAAGCTGAAGCTTAGCCGTCGCGAAGGTACTGACTTATTCCTTAAGTCTGGTGTCCGTGCGATCGATACCAAGTGTAAAATTGATAACGCACCAGGTGTACACGGCGCTCGTCGCGGTCGTCTATCTGAGTATGGCGTTCAGCTTCGTGAGAAGCAAAAAGTTCGTCGTATTTACGGCGTTCTAGAAAAACAATTCCGCAACTACTACAAAGAAGCTGCACGTCTTAAAGGCAACACAGGTGCAAACCTGCTTCAGCTTCTTGAAGGTCGTCTTGATAACGTAGTTTACCGTATGGGCTTTGGCGCTACTCGTGCTGAATCTCGTCAACTAGTTAGCCACAAGTCTATTCTAGTTAACGGTAAAGTTGTAAACGTTCCTTCTTTCAAAGTAGCGGCAAACGACGTTGTTTCTATCCGCGAGAAAGCTAAACAGCAATCTCGTATTAAAGCGGCTCTAGAAGTTGCTGAACAACGTGAAAAGCCAACTTGGATTGAAGTAGATGCTGGCAAAATGGAAGGTACATTCAAGCGTATGCCTGAGCGTTCTGACCTATCAGCTGACATCAATGAACACTTGATCGTCGAACTTTACTCTAAGTAAGGTTAAAAAAAGAGAGGACACAATGCAGGGTTCTGTAACAGAATTTCTTAAGCCGCGTCTTGTTGACATTGAACAGATCAATACGACACACGCGAAAGTAACTCTTGAGCCATTAGAGCGCGGTTTCGGCCATACTCTAGGTAATGCTCTTCGCCGCATTCTTCTATCTTCTATGCCGGGTTGTGCCGTAACAGAAGTTGAAATCGAAGGTGTGCTACACGAATACAGCACTAAAGAAGGCGTTCAGGAAGATATCCTGGAAATCCTTCTAAACCTTAAAGGTTTAGCTGTACGCGTTGCTGAAGGCAAAGATGAAGTGTTTATTACACTGAACAAATCAGGCTCAGGCCCTGTTGTTGCAGGTGACATCACCCACGATGGTGATGTAGAGATCGCTAACCCTGAGCACGTAATTTGTCACCTAACGGATGACAACGCTGAGATCGCTATGCGTATCAAAGTAGAACGTGGTCGTGGTTACGTTCCAGCTTCAGCTCGTATCCATACAGAAGAAGATGAGCGTCCAATCGGTCGTCTACTTGTTGACGCTACTTACAGCCCGGTCGATAAAATCGCCTATGCTGTTGAAGCGGCACGTGTAGAACAACGTACTGACTTAGACAAGCTTGTTATCGATATGGAAACGAACGGTACTCTAGAACCTGAGGAAGCAATCCGTCGTGCAGCTACTATTTTAGCTGAACAACTGGATGCGTTCGTAGATCTTCGTGATGTACGTGTACCTGAGGAGAAGGAAGAGAAGCCAGAATTCGATCCTATCCTACTACGTCCTGTAGACGATCTTGAACTAACAGTTCGCTCTGCTAACTGTTTGAAAGCAGAAGCGATTCACTACATCGGTGATCTTGTACAGCGCACTGAGGTTGAGCTACTTAAAACGCCAAACCTTGGTAAGAAATCTCTTACAGAGATTAAAGATGTGCTTGCTTCACGTGGTCTTTCTCTAGGCATGCGCCTAGAAAACTGGCCACCAGCGTCAATCGCTGAAGATTAATCGAAAAGTTAGAAGGATTAGGTCATGCGCCATCGTAAAAGTGGTCGTCAACTCAACCGCAACAGCAGTCATCGCAAAGCGATGTTCAGCAACATGGCTAGCTCTCTTGTTCGTCACGAAGTTATTAAAACTACCGTGCCTAAAGCAAAAGAACTACGTCGCGTAATTGAGCCATTGATTACCCTAGCTAAGACAGACAGTGTTGCTAACCGTCGTCTTGCATTTGCTCGCACTCGTGATAACGAAGTTGTGGCAAAACTATTTAATGAACTAGGCCCGCGTTTCGCGGCTCGCCAAGGTGGTTACACTCGCATTCTTAAATGTGGTTTCCGTACTGGTGATAAAGCTCCAATGGCTTACATTGAGCTTGTAGACCGCCCAGCTGCTGAAGAAGCTGCTGAGTAATCTATACTAGATTCTTAATACAAAAGCCGAGCATTAGCTCGGCTTTTTTGTATCTGTAGAATTAGGAGACCGACATAAGAATTGCACCACGATATTTGGCACTTTTCTTTACCTTCTCTGCTCCATTTCTCAATAATATCTCGTATCTCGTATCTCGTATCTCGTATCTCGTATCTCGTATCTCGTATCT
>NZ_JBFSUD010000097.1:0-14579 GCF_041467175.1 Vibrio sp. 10N.247.310.24 | reverse complement strand
CAACGGTATGCTAAGAACAAAAATGCCGTTCACTCTTAAGTGAACGGCATTACTGAATATTCAGGCTCTTTCTGTATCAATATTGGCTAGCGACTATTGATTAGCGCTGCATTAAACAAGCGTAAGCCGTGGTAAACGGTGCTTCTTGGTACTGCTTAAGGCCTGTTTCTTTGAACTTCATCATAAGAGGGTTGCGCTTAAGGCTTTCTTTGATTTCATTCGGAGATACAACGGTTACGTCTAGGCCGTCGATCAACTGAATTGCCGCTTCTAGTTTGAAGCCGAAGCCACCGCCAGCAAATTTGCCTTTAGTTTGGCGTTGACGAATTACCACTTTTTCTACTTGGTAATCTTCCATTAACTTTGCAAAAGAAAATTGAAAATCTTTCATATTCTGTGTGTCGTTTGCGTCACTAATCGCAACTTTAGAAACTCGGCAATCAGGAATGTTAAATACACCGTCTGATAGAGATAGAAGACAGATGACTGCATCGTTACCTTTGATTTCAACACCACAAATTTTCATGTTCTTACCTACTTATTTTAGAGCCCTATATTATGGTGTTATTTCGATGACTTCTCCAGTAATAGAACATGTCTAAGGTAAATAAATTCAATATTGTCCACTTTAACTTTTTCGGGTTGGCGTCCGGTTAAATACGAAGCACTCGTTTTCATCGTCTAGTTTTATATGCGATGAGATTCACAAAACTATAGCTGGCTTTTTTATCGATACTGTATATTATGCGCGCGTCCCTATTTAATGTGTGGTTATAAACCCTCTATGAATATCAAAAACCTTTCTATTAAGAGTAAAATTGCGGTCCCTCTAATGGTTATCGTGATTGTTTTCTCAACTGTTACTGTGCTTAACGTGATTAAATCTAACGCGCAAGCAGCGATTAACCATGAGCTCAATAATGTGGTTCAACCGGTTCTCGACAACCTAGAAGATGGGTACCGAGATATCTATCAAGTCATTGCATCTGCCCAAGGCCTGTTGCTTGCGAAAGATCAAAAGGCAATTGAATATCAACAATTCGAATTCAAAGACAACGCTTACAAAGCCGTTCCACGCTTTGAGAGTGTCCAAACTCTATATACCGCAGGTGTCTTAGACTCATCTTCTCAAGACGAGCTAGCGAAACTGGTAAAGGCGATGAAAAAGTGGGTAGCATTGCATGAACCAATGTTTGCAGATCCTGCCAATGCTCTTCAATACAACATAGATTACTCGCCAGCATTAGACGCTGAGTTTTCGATCATTCACGATCAACTCGGCTATATTAGAGAGCTGATTGCAGTAAAACAAAAAGAGCTTCGCCAGCAAGCTAATGACTCGATTGAAGAAAGTAAGCTGATCATCGAAGTAGGTATGGCCGTGGCGGTACTTGCGGCTTTGTTTTCGATGTGGTTATCGAACCGTTTTATCGTTCAGCCGATTCAGAGCGTAGAGAAAGCGATGAATGAAATCGCATCGGGTGACGGTAACTTAGCTCAGCGAATGAAAGTTGAAGGTTCTGATGAGATTGCTCGTTTAAGTTCAGCGTTTAACAAGTTTGTTAGTAAGATACATACCACTGTTGAACAAGTGATTCTGACATCAAATGCCGTACGTGCAGAGATGGAAAACATCAAATCAATAACGCAGAATGTGGCTGAATTTTCTTCGAATCAACAGAAAGAAAGTGAAGTAGTCGCGGCTGCCGTTCATGAAATGCAAGCGACCAGTGAAACGGTAAGTGGTAACGCGTTAGATGCGGCAACCGCAAGTAACGTTGCGAACAATGAAGTGGAATCAGCAGACAGCACTTTGGGCTTAACCGTAACTTCAATTGAACGCCTTGCGCAAGATATCGAGAATGCAGGTGGTGTGGTTCAGGAATTGGATACTGATGTGAAGAACATTGCTTCTATTCTTGGCGTGATCAAAGGCATTGCAGAGCAAACCAATCTATTGGCATTGAATGCGGCGATTGAAGCAGCGCGTGCTGGTGAGCAAGGTCGTGGTTTTGCGGTAGTTGCTGATGAGGTCCGTGCGCTTGCGAGCAAAACTCAAGACAGTACGGGTGAAATCCAATCAATGATTGAACGCTTAGAAGTTGGCGCTAAACATGCCGTTGGCGTGATGACAGAAAGCAAGGCAAGTGGCGAGAAAACCATTGTTCAAGCGGGCACTGCAGCTTCATCATTGAGCGAGATTCGTAACTCAATCGGCAAGATGAATGAGATGAATACGCAAATCGCAACAGCGGCTTCTCAGCAGTCTCAGGTGTCTGAAGAAGTGAACCAGAATGTTCAACGTATCGCGGAAAGCACCATGAAAATGGTTGAGATGGCAAACAATGCAGAGAACGCATGCATCTCACTAGCAGAACAGTGTGAAGCACTTGATAGCCTAGTTTCTCAGTTTGAAGTGTAATCTTTGAGACTGAACAGGCAAAAGTGAGTGGCTAATCGTTTCTAGTTTTAACCCTCACGCATCTGTAATAGACAATAATAAGGCCCGTACTCAATGAGTGCGGGCTTTCTTTTTTGATAACAGTATTTGTAATACGAGGTCGGTTCGAACTTTGTTGAATAGGTCGGTTGGAGCCTTGTGGGGAATGCGATATTAGCTGCAATGAAGGCCTTTGTATGTACACGGCGTATATTAAGCTAGGTGACACTGATCTATATCTTCAATACACTGTATGGGTAACCATAGTTCAAAATAGGGTAGAGGCATGGCCAATTGGGAAGGGGTAAGTGAGTTTGTTGCAGTGGCAGAGCGCGAAAGCTTTACTGGTGCCGCACAGAAACTCGCTACGTCAGTGGCTCAAATCAGTCGTAGAGTGGCAAATCTCGAGGAACGCCTCGCAGTAAAACTACTCAATCGAACGACTCGTAAGGTTTCTCTAACAGAGGCTGGGCAACTCTATTATCAGCAGTGTAAGTTGTTGGTCGAAGGTTTAGAAATTGCTGAGTTAGCCGTCACGCAGATGCAATCCACGCCGAAAGGTTTGCTGAAAGTAACGGCACCTGTGACTTATGGTGAGCGTCAACTCGCCCTAATACTTCATCAGTTCTTAAAGCTCCACCCACAAGTCGAACTTGAGCTGATGTTGACCAATCAAAAGCTCGACCTTATTGATTCGGGTGTCGATGTCGCTATTCGTCTTGGACGCTTAGAAGATTCGAGCCTTGTGGCAAAGAAGCTGTCTCAACGTCAACTCTACGTGTGCGCCAGTCCTGAATATATTGAACGTTACGGTGAACCGCATACGCTCTCTGAGTTGAGCAATCATCAATGTTTAGTCGGCGGCTTTGAGCATTGGCGTTTTAAAGAAAATGGGCGACCTCGCTCAGTTCGGGTTAATGGACGCATTAAATGTAACAGTGGCTTAGCCTTACAAGACGCAGCGAAACAGAGTATTGGCTTAGTGCAGCTACCAGAATATTACGTGAGTGAAGATCTTGAGTCTGGCGAATTGGTTGAGGTGTTATCTGATTACCGAGACGATAAAGAGGGGATTTGGGCGCTTTACCCACAGAACCGTAATTTGTCTTCAAAGGTTCGCTTGTTAGTCGACTTCTTGTCTGAGCAATTAGACTAGTTCTATCTGGCAAGACACTATGGACAAGAAAATGGGCTTCAGAACAAAGATTCTGAAGCCCATTTTTATTGATGTTCTATAGCTTTTACTTGCTAAGCACTAAGCATTAAGCATTAAACCGTGAAGCGATCAACCAAGTGGTACAACTCGTTTGCTCGGCTGTTTAAGTTTTGGCTACCTGTACGGTTTTGGTTTGCTAGCGATGCCGATTGAGAACTTTGGTCTGAAATCACAACAATGCGTTGAGATATCTCTTGGCCAACAATATTCTGCTGTTCAGTCGCCGTTGCAATCAGTGAGTTCATGTCCATGATGGTATCAATCGAATCTTGAATTTTAGCAAGTGCTGCAGCTGCTGCGTTCGCTTCTTCTACCGTTTGAGCACTTCTGCTTTGGCTGGAATCCATTGCTTTCACCGCGGCATCTGAAGCGGATTTTAGCTGTTGGATCATTTTGTGAATGTCGCCCGTGCTCTCTTGTGTGCGGCTTGCAAGCTTACGAACTTCATCCGCAACTACCGCAAAACCTCGGCCTTGATCACCAGCTCGCGCGGCTTCAATCGCGGCATTTAGTGCTAATAGGTTGGTCTGTTCCGCGATGTCTTGAATGACAGTCAGTGAAGATGAAATGTTCTGTACATCTCCTTCAAGGCGAGATACCACAGTGTTTGCTTCTGATACTTCACTTGCAAGGTCTGCTACGGACCCAGCAGCAGCGTTGACAATTTGCTGAGCTTCTTTTGCATTGTTCTCTGCAAGTTTAGCTGAGTCAGCCGCTTGGCTTGCGTTGCTTGAGATCTCTTGCGCTGTTGTCGTCATCTCGGTCATCGCCGTTGCTACTTGTTCTGTCTCTTCACGTTGACCTGTCGCTATCTCGTCGACCTGAGCTGCGCGAGAAGACATGCTGCTCGTTTCTGATACAACTTGCTGACCCACATCGCTCACGCTACGAATGATGGTCTGTAGGCTGGCAACAAAGGCATTAAAGTTCTCACTAAGTTTGGCGAACTCAGGCGCTTTGAAGGTTTCCATTCGAGCCGTTAGGTCGGCCTCACCACTTGCAAAGGCACTGATTGAACGGTCAAATTGCTCGAGTGGTTGCATGATTGTACGGTTCACTGCAACAGCGAAAACCGCTACCACTAAGGCAATCAAGCCACAGAAAATTGCAATGGCAGTTAGTGAGCTTTGTAGCGCAGCATTCGAGCTCTCTTTCATGTCACTGATCACGGCGTCAATATCGTCAGTATAAAACCCAGTTCCAAGCATTAAATCCCATTGTGGAATAAAGATTGAGTAGCTGAGTTTTGGTAACGCAATGGACTGACCTGGCTTAGGAAAGTAGTAAGTGGTGAATTCCCCAATTTTTGAGTTCTTAATCAGGTCTTGGATTAGGTAATTGCCTTGTTTGTCTTGAAGGTCGTAGTAATTTTTACCAATGCCATCGGTACCTTGTCCGATGACGATTCTTACACCCTTAGAGCTGTAGCCAAAAATATAACCAGATTCACCATATTCTAGAGTTTTTAATGTGGGTAATGCTTCTTCAAGCGTGGCACCTTTTTCTAAGAAAGGAGATATCGAAGACTGAGCCATTTGCAGGTACGCTTTGAGTTCCTTTTCTTTCATCGCCATCATATTGCTACGCGTCGATTCTACTTGTTGTGCGGTTAGCTCAGTGCTCTTCATATACGTCACGCTCATCATCCCAATTGCCATTAGTAGCAAAGGGATAAAAGAGAGAATATAAAGGCGGTTTTTGATGGTGAGGGTCATTAGCACTTCCTATGTGATTGTCTCAGGCAATTTTCAACACATTATTAATGTGGTTTCGAAATGTAAACGGACTTGTTGTTGAATTGTTATCCTAAAACCTTTTTGTTTGATAAATATGATGGCGGTTAGGTTTTGAAGTGATAGGTGGTGCAACTAAGTACTTATCTGTAAAAAGAGCCGTTCGTTTCGATGCTTTTGAATTTGGCGCTGCTTTGGTAGAATGCGACGCTTTGTAGCACCCTGCTATGTCTATTCGTTAAGTGAGAAAGATTCATGAACAAAAGCCATGTGACTATTGGTTTAACTAACCCAAAGAGCCCGACAAACGTTGGCGCGGTTATGCGTGCGGCGGGTTGCTACCAAGTCGACGAAGTTAAATACACAGGGCAACGCTACGACAAGGCTGCAAAATTTCACACCGATACCAAGAGTGCAACGCGCACTATCCCGCTTACTGGTGTCGAGTCGTTTTTAGATAACCTTAATTCAGAAACTAAGATCGTATGTGTGGAGTTGGCTGAGGGTGCGACACCACTGCCACGTTTTAAACACCCAGAGAACGCTATCTATATCTTTGGCCCTGAAGATGGTTCTATTTCTCAAGATGTCGCTGACCGAGCTGACCATGTTGTTTATGTACCAACGGTAGGTTGCATGAATCTAGCAGCAACAGTGAATGTGCTACTTTATGATCGCCTTGCTAAGTCAGATGAAATGGACGAGAGCAACGAGCTGATCAAGAAAAGCCGCGATAACCGTAATCACCTGCAAGTGAAGCAGGGGTAGATATCGTTCTAATCGTGTCTGGTCTCTTAATATCCAATGCAGATTAAAGAAAACCCCTTATTCGTAGGAATAAGGGGTTTTTACTTGGTTGATCTCGGATCTTAGGTTTGGCTATTCAGCACATTTGGAAGCCATAATTTTTAATGGTTGCCCCGCATCATCGAATTGTAAGCTCCATACATACTGCCCAGCATTACGAATAGTGATAGCGGTATCTTGACCGTAACCACCTTTAATTAACGAGTAAAGCTGTCCTAACTTTAGGTTAAGCCCATCCGCTGTGAACTGAGGTGACCAAGCCTTGGATGCATATTGCATGCGATAACTGCCCGGTTTTTCAGTGGTGACGACTTGGTAAGTGTTGTCACCTTTATATTCAAACTCTCGTTGACCCACGTGTTTCCAACCTGAATCAGCAAAATTGCCAACCACATAAAGCGGGCTCGAAATAGGGCCTTCAGCTTTTATTGTTGGATTGTCACATTGAGCCATGAAGCCTTGTCCAACTTCATTTCCTGTCGCTAGTATCGCCGCAATTGGCCCTTTTTCACTTGGCTGTGTTATCGACAAGAAACGAGCTTCAAATGGGCTTAGAACGATAGAGTAGTGGCCATCAATAGCTGAGATCGATTGCTTGGATTCAATATCCGTCAGATCAGCTATGGAGCCGACTTTTTCTTTGGTTAGTTTTATGGTTTGTTCTTTGTTGGTAACGTTCACTGCGTAGACAACAGCATCGCCTTCATAGGCTTTGTGATCGACATACGCGACATCATTGGCCATCAGGTTTGTACGTTTACCTTGTGATAGAGCGGGGTGCGTTTCTCTCAGTTTCATCAAGTTTGTCACGTATTGCTTTAAGTCTTTTTCGTGCGCATTGAGTTGGGCTGTGACACCTTCTACTTTACCGCTAGTACGGGCTACGTGATCATCACATAGACCATTAATAGCACAGTCATCAGCCCATACTTTGTCTGCAAAACCTTCTAGCTGATCGCCAATCTCGTCCCCATAGTAGGTCGTAATTGGGCCGGTATAAGCTGCTTGGAATGAAAATGCCGCTTTATAGCGCTGCCAATACTCTTTGTCTTGTGGAGAAGCGATATCACCGCGCTGTAATAAGTCACCAAAGCGCACAAGGTCATGGTTACCGATCATTAAATTTGGCTTTGCGTGGTCTGGGTATAACGAATGTAAAGACATGCCTTCTGCAAGCCACTCTCCACCTTTGTTCCCCACGCCAGCTTCGTTTACAGCAAAGGTCTCCGTCAGGCGGTAGCGCATAGGGAAATCAAACGCAGAACATAAGGCCGGTGCTTCATTTGAACCGTAGCCTGTTTCAATAATGCGGTTCTCACCTGCCCAAATTTCCGCGACCATATAACCCAGAGGGTTCACGGTTTTACCTTCGCTGTTTACGTATTCGACTTGAGAAGATGCGGTGTCTACCGTTTCTCTGATTTGACTCCAAGCTTCTTTTGGCACTTGATAAGCTTGATCTAAGCGCCAACCATCAATTTTGAGCTCTTTGATCCAATACTCGGCAACTTCTTGATAGAAGGCTAGGCTCTCAGGGTATGAGACTGGATTATCCTCTCCTTGGGGCAGCTTATCTGTTGGTGACGGCACTACGTTTTTTTTGTGGTGGCCAAATACGCCATCAAAGAAGACATAAAGCCCTCGAGCATGCGCTTCTTCAACTAAGGTTTTAGCTTCTTCCATCGTGCCGAATCTCGGATCGATATTGAAATAATCGGTGGCAAAATAACCGGTTGCATCCAGTCTATCGGCCCAATGGTCTTGGTTTTCGATAGGCTCTGAATTAAAGATTGGGGTTAGCCAAATGCCGTTCATGCCAAGAGATTCAATGTAATCAAGTGAGTCGATAATACCTTGGATGTCTCCGTTATGGTGACTGGTTCCGTAGCCTGTCCCATGACCAATTGAGTCATCACTACTGACAAAGCTTTCGACCATTACTTGATAGATCCTCAAGTCATTCACGTCGGCATTCGTATTCGTTTGGCATTGGTATGCTGTTGGTTCTTGAACTGATTCAGGTGCAGATTGGCAACCTGCAAGTAGGATGGCGGTAACGGCCAACGCGGTATTGGATAGAGAAAGTTTCACGTAAAGGTCCTTATTATTATGATTTAACCTATTATTCACCATCCTGATATTCTATAAATCCTCCGTTAAATAGTGGCAATAGGAGTAGACGGTAGGCTGAGAGACTGAGGTCACAATATGTGGCTAATTTCTTATACATATTATGATGAAGTGCTGATTTTTGAGTCGGAACGAGATTTGTACAGGAAGATATTTTTATGCGGTATGTAACCAGCCTTGTAGAGATTAAGTCATTCTCTGTTTCTAATGTTATCTATCCCGTAAGCAATCGGATATTATCTTGGGTTCATCATTAGATAATTGAAGGGTTAGATAACACCATGGAAGACAAGCAATTACTTGCCGCGCTGCAGCAACACCCTGTCCTCGATCTCTATCAGTTATTCCAAGAAGTTGGTCAAAACCGCTCTCTGTATGCATTACTAGAGAGGTTATCTTCCCTTAAAGAACACCACCAACTGAGCACTCGTCTTAGCCCTTTTAAGCCTCACATCGAAGGGTTGCTGGCTCAATTTGATAGCACTACACCGGACAGTGATATTCTCAAAGCGGTTGCTGTTCAGTCTGAGATTCAGCAACGAGGCCACAGTATGAGTCGTTACATCATGACATCGGACAATCACCGCCATTTTTCCCCGAATGCAGACCTAGTGATGTTTGGTGATTCGATCACCGAATGGGCACCTTGGGCGGATATTTTCCGCGATGTCTCAATGGTCAATCGTGGCTTGGCGGGTGACACCACAACTGGCATGTTGCGCCGTATTGATACCACGTTGAATGTGAAGCCAAAGCTGGTGTGCTTTATGGCTGGGATAAACGATTTGGCTCAGGGTTATGATGTCGAACATATCTACCAGAACTACATTGATATGCTTGAAGTGTGGCAAGAAAACGATATTCGTATATTGGTGCAATCAACGCTTTATGTTGGCTCTAAACTGCAAGGTTTGAACCCATCGGTGGAGCTGCTTAATAGCAAAATAAGCGAGTACTGTTCTCAGCAAGGCATTGCGTTCTTAGATGTGAATTCTGTATTGTCACCTAACAAGCTTTTATCGAATGAATACTCATGTGATGACTTGCATTTGAATGCGAAGGCTTACCAAGCTTGGGCTGAGGTTCTTCAACCTACGATAGCTGAGTTACTAAAATAAACTCACGCAAATAGCCAAATAGCCAAGTAGATAAATAGACAGACAGCTAATTAAACAGCTAGACCGATAAACAGCTTAGCTAATACAAGAAAAGCCAACCCCTAGATTTGTTTCGCGAACCATAAGGACATCAATGTGAACTTAAGACAGTTGGAAGTCTTTTACGCTATCATGCAAACCGGAACCGTATCTGGAGCCGCACGTAATCTGCATGTGTCACAACCTAATGTGACTCGTATTCTGGCACACACAGAGCAACAACTTGGTTTTGGATTGTTTGAGCGAGTGAAAGGTCGGTTGGTGCCAACGGTCGAAGCGAGAACCTTGCTACCAGAAGCGGAAAAAGTCTATCAACAGCTGGGTCAATTTCGATCTCTGACCAACAAAGTGAAGCAAGGACATCAGCATTTACGTATTGGTGCACCACCGATACTGGCGACCAAATTGCTGACTCCGGTAATAGCCCAAATGTCTCGTGAACAATATTCCAGTAAACAAGAGCTCTCTTTTGAGTTGCTGACTGCAAACCGTGATGAACTGTGTGCTGGGCTGTTAAAGCATGAGCTTGATATTGCTATCGCGTTTGGGGACGAAACACCGCCTGCCATATTAAGTGAAACACTCTTAACTGAATCCCTCAAGGTTCTGGTTCCTTCCCACACAGTTGAACAGTTACCGACGGAATTAACCCTTGATGATCTGATCAATTATCCCTTGCCAATCATCGGGCTTGATAGCCGCGATCCATTAGGCCTACTGTTACATCAAAGCCTTATTGCGCGAGATGAGCATTATCACCATCCGATATCTGTGCGTGGATATAGCGCGGCGGCGGAACTGGTGAAGCACCAAGCGGGGGGGGCGATTGTGGATCCGTGGACTGCAGAGCAGTATCAAAATGACGATGCGGTCTGTGTGTTACCACTTCAACCAGACATCCAATTTTCGGTCTCGATGCTTTGCGCAGAGCACACCCCTCAGTCGATTTCCGTTAAGCAATTTATCGCTTCATTGAAGAGCCATACTCAGCCTATAACTTAAGGTTATAGGCTCGCCATAAATTGGTATTCGGCAGTTTCTAAGTTCTTAATTAAAGTAAACCCATACAAGGATTTATTAATTAGGAATACTCATGTCTATCGCTCAACCTTACCTTCTTTTTCTTGGGGATGTTACCGACCCACTTGCCGCAAAAACAGCCCGTGGTATTCACCAATGGCGACCAGAAATCTGCCTAGGCCAACTGCGCTTAACAGGCGATACGGTTTCTCTTGGCTTAACGGACATGACCTTGCAAGAGGCGCAAGCACAGGGCGCGAAAACGCTAGTGATTGGCACAGCAAACCCTGGTGGTGTTATTCCTGACTCTTGGCAGCCAACCATAATGGAAGCTGCAGAAATGGGATTTGAGATTGCATCTGGCATGCACCAACGACTGAGTGAATTTTCACCGCTTGCTGACATGCAGCAACACGGATTGACTAAGCTTCATGATGTACGACACTTTGATGGTGATCTAAAGGTTGGTAACGGTAAGCCTCGTCAAGGTAAGCGCCTGCTTACGGTCGGAACCGATTGCTCAGTAGGAAAAATGTTCTCGGCGTTGGCGATTGAAAAATCGCTTAAACAAGCGGGAACGTCAGCTCAGTTTAAAGCGACAGGGCAGACGGGTATCTTGATTGAAGGTAGCGGGATTTCGATTGATGCTGTGGTCGCGGATTTCATTTCCGGTGCGGTTGAAGCGATTAGCCCCGATTTTACTGACCACGATTGGGACATCATTGAAGGCCAAGGTTCGTTGTTCAATCCATCTTTTGCAGGCGTGAGTTTAGGGTTATTGCATGGCGCACAAGCTGATGCTTTGGTGCTATGTCACGAAGTAGGGCGACCACATATTCGTAACCTTCCTCATGCGCAATTACCAACGATTGAACAGACGATCGAAGCTAACTTGCAAGCCGCGCGATTGACGAATCCAGACGTGAAACTGGTCGGTATCTGTTTAAACACATCGGCGATTAGCACTGAAGACGCTGAGACATTGTGCCAAGAATGGACCACACTCTATCAAGTGCCCGTGACGGACCCGGTTCGTTTTGGTGTACAAAATATTACTGATCATTTGCGACATTCACTTTAACGATTTCATCATTTCTACGTTTCCATTTGTTAAAGCGAACATCAATCGAGTGAAATTATGAAGATTACAGCAGAACCCATTACTATCGCGATGCAAACACCTTTTCGCATCTCTCGTGGCAGCCGAACTGAGTGTCACGTTGTTCGTGTTTATATTGAACATGATGGCAAACAAGCGCAAGGCGAGTGCACACCTTACCCGCGTTATGGTGAGTCATCCGAGTCTGTGTTGGCGCAAATTCAACAAGCTGCTAGCTCTCTTGAAATGGCCTTTGAGCGTGGTATGACCGATCCTGAAGAATTACGAGATCATCTTCAGTCTTCATTGACTGGAGGAGCTGCGCGTAATGCGGTCGATTGTGCGCTTTGGGATTTCGAAGCTAAGCAGAAAGAACAGGTGTTTCCAAATAGCTTGTTTGAGTTACCTGCTCAAATTGTTACTGCAATGACAGTCTCCATTGGCACACCAGAAGCGATGGCTACCCAAGCTCGAGATTATGTGGCGAATGGTGCGAAACTTCTAAAAGTGAAGCTTGATGGCGAGCAGGTAGTAGAGCGTGTTCGTGCAGTGCGAGAAGCGGCACCCGATGTTCTGGTTGTACTGGATGCTAATGAAGCGTGGACAGGGTTGAATCTCGAAGAGTTGTTCAATCAACTTACTGAGTTTGATGTCGCGATGATCGAGCAACCTTTGCCGCAACAACATGATGCGTCACTGGCACACATCAATCACCCGATCCCACTGTGTGCGGATGAAAGCTGTCATACCACTTCACAGCTCTCATCGCTGTTGGGTAAGTATGAAATGGTCAACATCAAACTCGATAAAACGGGCGGTTTGACCGAAGCCTTGGTACTTGCTGAGGAAGCTCAAAGGCTAGGATTTACTCTGATGTCGGGTTGTATGCTAGGCACCTCATTGGCGATGCGGGCAGCGCTGCCTATTGCAGTTCAATCTAAAATAGTCGACCTTGATGGCCCTGTATTACTTGGGCAAGACGTTTCGCCAGCACTGACTTATCGAGATGGGATGATCATTCTTTAAGGTGGCTTAGCGTTCAGTATTGATTATGCAGGTTATAGGTAGGCACGCGAACTTTTGGACAAAAACGATTTAGACCTATAGCCCTAAATCGTTTATACAAGATTAGAAAAAGTATCTTGAAACCTTAAATGCTTGTTATGTTTCTTTTAGCTCAGGAGCTACCACATTTAGTAGTTTACTGGTGTAATCAATTGCTTCACGAGCTATTTGTTGAGGAATGAATTCAGCCTTATGCACAGCGTCATTCCTTGGATTGACGAGTAAATCTCGGTAACTATAATTTTGTTGCATTAAGTCTAAGTGCAACTGAGAATCAGCTAAATTAAAGCGCCCACCTAGAGTTCTATTGCTTCTATTACTCAGGCGTGCGCCAATCTCTTCATCTGATAAACCACAATTAGAGAGTTCTAATGAGATCAATTCAGTTAGTGCGTTTTCAATAGATGCACCGCACTCTATTACAGTTTTCCGATAGTCTTTCTGCAAAAATGCGCGATTAGCCTCTAGGTAAAGTTTATAAGTCAAATTTAACGGAGCTCCAGATGATGCCAAAGTGCAAGCTTCAAGGAACTGTTCATGTTTAATATTTTTCTGCCAGTTATCCAGACAGACAGTAATTACTTTATTTTCAGTAATACCCTGATTTTTCCCATTTTCATCCCAATGAAAAAGGTGAAAATTATCACCATAAGAATTCAACGTCTGCTCAATACGAACATTTTGGTTAGACATCACTTCTAAGTAGTCAAGTAATAAGTTTATCCATGACACAAATGATTCATAAAGTAATTGACCGTTTACTTCAGCATCGTGTACTTCAAACTGAAATACCACTCTGTGCAAACTAGAATGACCACTAGGATATTGATTGGGCTTCCCCCAAAATATCGGCTCAGAGCCTTGCTTCCAGCCCTTAGCGACCTCTGGCGGGGTTAGTAGCTTCCATAAAGGATCTGGTTCATGTTCAGTCCAAATAGGAAGGAACGGAATATGGATGACACCACTGATGCCACTGACCATGATCGGGTACGAATTTCCAAGAACAGATTTATCTACACTAATCGGATACTTGAACTCAAAAATACTATATAAGTTACTCATAATTATCCCTAGAAACATAACGTCAAATTAAGGTGTGAACAACTCCACCACCTTACTTAAACCATTGCTCTATATACACTAAATTCACTTGAAGTGAGAGCGCCAAGCGTTGTGAATCACTCTTAAATTTCTTATTAGGTTACGAAGTCAAAGTTTTATGCGTACTATCAACAGCTTTTAATAACTCTTCTCTTGATTGCTCAAGGAGATTGTGGAGCTCTTCCATATTTTGGTTAACTGTTGCTAGAACTGTTTCTTCAACTTTAGGGTTACTCCAATATAACGATGTACTACCAATTATTGATGCAAAGGCTACCAATTTCCTATGCAGAACTTGCATACTCCTGAACGGAATAACCATAGATTTCAGCTGCTTATCATCTAACCGTTGAAAAAGAACGAGCTGTAATTCAAGTTTATTTAACAGCGTTTCATTTTTTGTCAGCATATCTTTCAATGGAGCAGAATCATCTTTGCCATTTTGTGTGATGTACTTTACTACCCCAGACTTAGCAAATTCTTTTACTTCCTTTGAGTCCTGTCGGTAAGCATCGATACTTAACTGTAGAAGCCCTATATAGTTCAGAGCCTGAGAAAAGCTCCTTGACGTTGAAATTGTGGCTTCAACAACTCGATCCAAGTTATCTAAACTCTTTTGTAGAACAATACCTCTTTTCCACGCATTCAGTGCTCGATAAGCAATAATGGCAGCAAATACAGTAGCGGCGTTTTTCAAGGTAGTTGTCATCATTCGCTTGTTTACTAAGCAGCTTCTCTTTCTGGATTTAGGTGAATGTCACCAACAGGTTCACAGTTTCTGATATCACCTGGCCAGCGTTCAGGGTTTAGC
>NZ_JBFSUD010000096.1:0-14872 GCF_041467175.1 Vibrio sp. 10N.247.310.24 | reverse complement strand
CTGATCAGATCGTAGGTTCTTGATTTAGTTCCATTGAATTACGCAACAAAGCCCACCAACGATGTAAATCATGACCAAACCAGTGAACAAACTCGCGATAAACGGAATGATCAGAATCGGTTTGAGGGCTTCCATGGATTGTGGAAGTTGAACCTTGTCGGCAATGAATTTTGCTGCGTAACCCGCAATGAAACCCGCTGCGATACCACCTAGGAAACCTGCGCCTGTTGAGCTAGCCAACATACCGCCGATTAGACCTGGAGCCAGACCCGGACGGTCAGCAATAGAGAATGCAATGAAACCAGCAAGAACAGGAATCATCAGTGCGAATGCAGAACCACCACCGATAGTCATCAATGCTGCTGCTAATGTGCCTTCTTCTTTAAACGCTTCGATACCGAATACGAAAGACAGTGCGATGATCAAACCACCGGCAACAACCACAGGAAGCATGTGAGATACACCTGTCATTAGGTGCTTGTACACACCTTTCTTCTCATCAGCAGGCGCTGAATTAGAAGACGCTGTGTGCTGGTATGGCTTAGCTTCTGCGAATGCTTTTTCCATCTCTTGCTTTGTTTTCTTCAAAGCAGGACCTGTTGTCGTTTTGTATAGCGCTTTGCCGTTAAAGCGATCCAGTGGAACATCGATGTCTGCTGCGATGATAACGAGGTCAGCGTCTGCGATTTCTTGGTCTGTCAGTTGGTTTTTCGCACCTACAGAGCCGCGAGTTTCCACTTTGATCTGGTGACCTAGGCGTTTGCCTTCTGCTTCCAGCGCTTCAGCAGCCATAAAGGTGTGTGCAACACCAGTCGGGCAAGCGGTAATCGCTACGATCTTTTTGCTGCCTGTACTTGCTGTTGTAGAAGGGTTTGCTGAAGTACCGGCCACTTCAACAGTGCTTTCAACTTGAGAAGCATCTAGTACCGTTGCTTCTGCTATCGCTTTCTCTAGAAATGCTTTTGCATTGGCTGTGCATTCAGAGATAGCTGCTTGGTACACTTTTTTTCCAACAAAGCGCGCTTTATCAACCTTTGTGTTGGCAGCAATAACAACAACGTCGCTGCTGTCGATCGTGTCTTGTGATACTGGAGAGTTAGGTAATACGCTAGATTGACATTCAATAGCGGCGTTCCAACCCAGTGTTTTTGAAGCTTGCTCTAACAAGCCTGCTGCGATGATGCTGTTTGCTACGCCACTTGGGCAAGCTGTGATGATGGTAATATTCATAATAATCCCTTTGTCCTATTTACTTGTGTCTAACTGACTAGTTGGAGCACTAAGCGCCTGTAATTGGATATTTTGTCGTACTGAATCCAGCTCTTGTTGGCTGGTTACACCCACGCCTACCTGTGAAACTGCTAGAGCAGATAGGGCGGTTGCGAATTGAATAAGTTCTGGTTTTGGCATCTGTTGCATGTGACCCCAACATAGGCCAGCAACTAAGGTGTCACCTGCACCTACCGTGCTTACTACTTGCATGCGCGGAGGTTGAGCGTGTAACCACTCACCTTGGTTAAGCCACATCACACCTTCAGCACCAAGTGACACAACGATGTTATCGATGCCTTTTTCACTTAGGGCTTGGCCTGCGTGTTGGCATTGGTCGCGTGTAGTTAGTTCGGCGTTGAATAACTGAGATAGCTCTTCATCGTTTGGCTTGATCAGCCATGGTTGTGCATCGAGTCCCGCTTTAAGTGCATCACGGCTGCTGTCGAATAACACTTTCTTGCCCATATCGTGAAGTTTTTGAATCCACGATGCGCATAACATAGGTGAAACGCCTTGAGGTAAGCTGCCTGCAATCACGAAATATTCGTGGTCTTCAGCTAACCCGAATAGAGTGCGCTCAAACTGCTCGATGGCAATCGGTGTTACCGCTACTCCAGGGAAGTTGATATCGCTAACTTGACCACTTTCTTCTACTAACTTCACGTTGATGCGAGTTGCGCCGTCGACACGAATAAAGCGGTCAGTTGCGCCCATCTGTTCAAACAGTTGGCAGAACGGCTCTTCGTTATTGCGACCAAGGAAACCTGTTACGGTGACTTTAGCGCCAAGCTCTGAAAGTACTTTTGCTACGTTTACGCCTTTACCCGCTGCATGCAGTGAGCTTTTGTTCACCAAGCTAACTGAACCTACGTTTAGCACATCGATGCTACCTGTCAGATCTAGAGCAGGGTTTAGGGTTACGGTAACGGCTTTGATTTGTTTATCAGACATATCGATTTCCTAACCTTCGCCAAGGCCAGAAGCGATAGCTTTGCCAATAGACTCAAGTGCTTGAGCTGCATCTTCACCTTCAGCAACAAACTGAAGCTGATGGCCGTGTTTAACGCCAAGCGCGATTACTTTCATCAAGCTCTTCGCGTTCACTTCTTTTCCATCGCCATCTAGGTTTGATACGCGGATAGTTGATTCGAACTTCTTCGCTTCAGCGACTAGCATTGCGCCCGGACGAGCGTGTAGGCCGTGTGCATTTTTGATTTTGAATACCGCGCAGTTGTCGTCGTCTTGAGAAGCTGTAGAAACCGCTTCACCTTTCAGAAGGCCAATCACTTGCGCTGCATCAGCAGTTAGCAGTTGTTGCTGTTTACCTTCGAAAACCATCTTGCTTAGGTTTGCTAGGATCGATTGGTGAGCGCTGTTACAAGCAGCAAATGCCACCAATGCTTTAACTGGTGTGCCTTCGAATTCACAATGGTTAGCTGTTGAAACGAACGATACGCCAGTGCGTGTTACGCCTTTGTCGCTGCCCAACAACCACAGGCCTTGGCCTAGGTGAGTCGGTGTTTTCGTCACTAGGTCGGCAACGAATGCGTTGTCAGTGCAACCTGTGTTCTTAAGTAGGCCGCCCGCAACTGCCGACATTTGAATCATGTCGCTTGCAGGGAACAACAGCTGAACTAAAGAAGCGTCTAGGTCGGCTTCTAGTTGAACTTCGCCGTTAAGTAGGGCGATGATTTCGTCTTCTGATTTCGCTTGCTTTAATTTCTCTTCAACGCCGTCAGCCGCTAGCACTTTCGTTAGTTGCTTAAGAATGCCTAAGTGCTCGTCAGATTTAGCTGCAATACCAATTGCTACGTAAACACGGTTGCCGTCTGCCCAATCAATACCTTCAGGGAAGTGGTGTACCGCAACGCCTGTCTCTTTTACTAGGCCACGAGTGTCAGTGGTGCCGTGAGGAATCGCGATGCCGTTACCTAGGAACGTTGAGTTCTGGTTTTCACGGTTCAGCATTCCTTCAACGTAACCAGAGTCAACTAAACCTTTCGCGGTTAGGTCGCCAGCAATGTTCTGGATAGCTTTGAATTTGTCATCGGCCGTTTGACCAAGAGTGATGTCAGATTTTGATAATTTAAGCATGGTGCCTCTTTAGCGTATCGCTTGAGAATTTGTGTATCGCTACGATTCAGTCTAGAGCAAGAATTAGTGAACTTTACTCGTTGCTTTGCTCTTTGTTTTACTTTAGCTGAATCGGTTCAGCATTCAGTGTAAAAAAATTCAGCAAAGCCGATTTTGGTTTTCAAAATAGTTTTGCTGCGTGTCGTAATTTCAGTTTCGTTAATAACGAGAAGTTGAATCACAACAAATGACGCTCAATCCATTCAAAAGGATGATTGAAGTCACTTTTCAGATTTTGCTGAATCCTTTCAGCTTTTATACTGAATCGATTCAGCATATAATTCAACTAATCCGAGGATCAGATCATTGGTTATATGATCCTACGCACAAAATACAGGTCACCCATATGACACTTGATGAAATTGCTAAATTGGCTGGAGTATCGAAAACCACGGCCAGTTATGTCATCAACGGCAAGGCGCAGAAATACAGAATCAGTGAAAAGACGCAGCAGAAAGTCATGGCGGTGGTGGAAGAGTATAACTACCAACCAGACCATGCTGCTTCGTCGCTGCGTGCTGGTAATAGCCGTTCATTTGGTTTGATTATTCCTGATCTGGAAAACAGCAGTTACGCGCGTTTAGCAAAATTGATAGAGCAGAACTCACGTAAAGTGGGCTACCAGATTTTGATTGGTTGCTCTGATGATGATGCTGAAACTGAACGTAAAGTCGCTGAAGCTTTGGTGAGCCGTCGTATTGATGCCTTGCTGGTGGCGAGTTCAATGCCGGACGCCAACGAGTTCTACTTGAAGCTGCAAAACTCAGGTACCCCAGTAATTGCGATTGACCGTCCGTTAGACGATGAGCATTTTGCTTGCGTGATCAGTGAAGATTTCGAAGCAGCATTTGAACTGACGCATTCAATTCTTGATGACAGCATTCACAGTGTTGGCTTGATAGGTGCACTACCTGATTTAAATATCTCACGTGAACGTCAGCTGGGTTTTGAAGCGGCGAATAAAGCACATACTCAACAAACAAGGCTAGCGGAAAGCAAGCCGATGGTTGTGGGTTATGGCGAGCACTTTGATAGAGAATCTGGACGCGAGGTTTTTGAAGAGTGGATTGCAAAAGGCACAATTCCTGATGCGATCGTGACTATGTCTTACACCTTATTAGAGGGTGTGCTTGATGTGATGGTTGAAAAGCCAGAGCTGATCAATCAAGTCAAATTGGCAACCTTTGGTGATAACCGACTGCTCGACTTCCTGCCTTTCAAAGTCCATTCGTTGCCGCAGCAGTTTGAAGTGATTGCTGATAGTGCTTTTGCTTTGGCGTTAAATGCATCGGCTAAGCGTTATCAAGCGGGTATTGAACTCGTGCCGAGAAGCTTAGTAAAACGAGGCTAGCTCGAGTTTTACTGTTAGCTAGAAGCCTCGCGTTTAGCTCGAGCTTGGAATTAACTCGAACCTGTAATTAACTCGAACTTGGATTTAACTCGAGCTAAGCAATAAGCCCAACTCTACAATGGCAACAATGCTGAGCAACAAGGCTAGCACCTTCCAAAACTGGATCGGGTTTCGGTTTATCAAAGGTTGCTTGGCTTTGCTTTTGACCAAGCTTTGGTTTGGTGTGTAGAGGTCTGCCACAAAATCCCCCAACACTTGATGACGTTCGCTTGGCGACTCCGCGCAGGCTTTTTGTAACACCAAATCCACCCAGCTTGGTAAGTCCGCTCGTTTCTGAGTGATGGGTTGGTATTCCCATTGATGGTGGTGAGATTGCTTAAGCGATTGCGCGGTCATTTCAGAGTAGGGCAATTCACCGGTTAGCATCTCATAGCCGATCACGGCGATAGAGAACAGATCTGAGCTTGTGGTCGCGCTGTTATGTTTGATGGTCTCGGGTGCAATGTAATTGACCGCACCTAATGGAGTGTCATCTTTGTCTGCGAGCTCTCCCTCTTCAAGTCCTCTGACTAATACAGCGCCAAGGTCGATGATTTTTATCTCACCATCATGTTGAAGCATAATGTTCTCGGGCTTTAAGTCTCGGTGCACCATATCTGCGCGTTGTAATACTCGAATACCTTGTGTGATTTTTTCTAGTATGTCGCGTACTTCATTGAGTGACGGTTTTGGATTGTCGTACATCCATTGTCTTAGCGTGATGCCTTCTACCCATTCGCAGATTTGATATAAAAATTGCGAGTTCTCTGGTGTCGGGTAGACCTTCATTACTTTCTTATTGTTTAGCAAGATCCCCGCCCATTGTTCATTAAAGAAAGCTCTCAGTTGCGAAGGGCTATCATGATATTGGACGGAAGGGACTTTCAGCACGAACTCGGTTTGTGTCTCTTTCTGCATCACACGATACACATGGCTTCTAGAGCCTGCATACAACACCTCAAGCACCATAAAGTTGTCGATACTTTGCCCGAGCTTTAACGCGGGTGGGATGGCACGTTTAGCCAGCTTTTCATGGAACTCAATGAGCGAAGGTTTAGGTAGATGGCTGACTTGCACAATCAAACAGCTCACGTTGTCTGAGCTATTGTGGCTTAAAGCAGTGTTACAGATGGTTTGTGCTGCGTATTCAAAATCCGCTACAGGCTTATCGATGTGTTCTTTGAAAGTATTGGGAGCAACAAACTCGTGCACGCCGTCAGAGGTCAGGATAAAGCAGTCGTTTTTCTTGATAGGCAGGGTTTGATAGTCAACGTTGAGTTGATTATCCATCCCCAAAGCTCGCGTTAGGTAATGTTTCTGTCCCATGTTCTTACGAGTGTGGTCACGGGTCAGTTGGCGTAATTCCCCATCTCTTAGTAAGTAAATGCGACTGTCGCCAACGTGGAATATATGCGCGGTGTTCGATTTCAATATCACGCTGCTAAAGGTGGAAACGAGCGCATTATGGTTCACTTGTTGTGCGGGATGAATATTAGAAACAGACGTGTTGAAGAGCCAAGAATTGAGTGAGGTTAAGACCTTTTGTGCCGAACGTTGAATGCTCCAGCTATTTGGAGTGGCGTAATAGTCGTCGATAAACTGCATCACGCTGGTGTGACTGGCTTTCTGGCCGTGTTCACTGCAACTCGCGCCGTCTGCTATGCAGGCGACACTGCCTTTCAACTCTTGCTCAGCACGAGTCTTCGGGTGTTTTACAATGATGGCATCTTGATTTTCATCACGTATGCCTTTATTCGAATAACCACCAAACTTGAGTGTGAGCTGGTTGTTTGATTCCGGCGTGACGACTTGCCCTTGGCTGAATGAAATTGTCATAACTGGTCTTCTTTTTAACTGGCTGTCTTCTCATTTGCTTGAGAGCACATCTGAGGAAGAACAAAAGCCCTAGTGAACCTAGAGCCTTTGAACGCAGTACCAAAGTGGTGAAACACACCTCGGTACTACTCCCGATTCAATGAGTGGTTAGCTCGATACGTTAATCAAGGTCACGCTACCGTCGTCATTCACTTCAGCAATTTGGCCGTTAGGCTCTTCCATGAACATCAGAGTAACGAAGCCTAATACCGCTGTTCCTGCAATCACTAAGAAGAACGTTTGGTAGCTCACGAATGACAACACAGTTAGGTAAACTACTGCACCCACGTTACCGTAAGCACCTGTCATACCAGCAATCTGACCTGTCATACGACGCTTGATTAGAGGAACTGTTGCGAATACTGCACCTTCACCCGCTTGCACGAAGAAAGAACACGCCATCGCTGCGACAACCGCTAGCCATACAGGCCATGTGCTGTCGACTTGACCCATTGCAAAGTAACCCACAGCAAGACCAATCGTTAGAATAAGCAGTGTTGGTTTACGACCGAATTTATCTGAAATCCAACCACCACCTGGGCGAGACATTAGGTTCATAAAGGCATAAGCCGATGCAACCATACCTGCAAGAACTGGTGTTAATTCAAAGGTGTCAGAGAAGAACAGTGGCAGCATAGAAACAACAGCCAGTTCAGAACCAAATGTCGCGAAGTACAATACGTTAAGTACCGCAACTTGCTTGAATTTGTACTGGTGAATCTCTGGTACTTCTTCTTTAAATACGTTCTTGTTTACTTTCCAAACTTGCGACACTTCGTACACGTAAAGTGCGGCTAAACCTGCATACACAGAGTAAACCGCCATGTCAGATAACATGTTGATGTTGCTTGGTGATAGCTTCCAAGTCAGTAGCGCTAAAGCGGCATACATTGGGATCTTCATAATAAGTAGGAAGAAAAAGTCACCCTTTGATGTCACTTCCATCGCTGTTACTTGAGCTGGTTTGAAGTAAGTAGAACCTTTTGGTGTATCCGTTACGTTTTTGTAGAACACAAACGAGAACGCTAAGCTCATTACGCCAGTAATACCAACCGCATAACGCCAGCCGTCTTCACCACCAAACGCTAGAGCGAGAGTTGGAAGGGTAAACGCTGCTGCTGCTGAACCGAAGTTACCCCAACCGCCGTAAATACCTTCTGCAGTACCCAGCTCGTTGTGTGGAAACCATTCAGATACAAGACGAATACCGACAACGAAACCTGCACCAATGAAGCCCAGTAGGAAACGAGCGATGGCCGCTTGAATGAAAGAGTCTGCCATAGCGAACATGAAACAAGGGATAGAACAGACCGCGAGTAGCGAAGAGTAGACCAACCTTGGGCCGTATCGGTCGGTTAACATACCAATGGCGACACGCGCCGGAATGGTCAATGCAACGTTGAGGATCAGCAGTGTTTTGATCTCTTCAGTGGAAAGACCAAGCGACGTTTTTACCATTTGCAGTAGTGGGGCAAAGTTGAACCACACAACAAAGGTGATAAAAAAGGCCATCCAACTTAGGTGTAAGGTTTTCATCTTACCCGTAAATGAAAGCAGCGAAAATTTTGTGTTATCCATGGTTTAAATCCTTTAAATCTGGAAAATTACCCGGCTTTAGCTCGTGCGTTACTTCCGAAATTCGAACGCATTCATGTGGCTAAACCCTGTGCCGAAATTGCTCACGCCTATAAAGCGTTTACATGATGATGTCGGCGATTAGTTAACTGGCGATAGCAAGCGGTGCGAGAACCTGAACCTGTTCTCCTTGCTTGCGAACTTCAAATTTCACGAGCTTGAGATCGGGTTGTTCAAGGCACGCGCCAGTTTCTAAGTGGTAATGCTGCTTGTATAAGGGTGAGGCTACGTAAGGCTCACCGCTTAATGAACCAATGATACCACGTGACATCACATTCGCCTTGCCAACAGGATCGTAATTAGAGAGTCCATAAAGCGTGTCACTGCGCTTGCAGTAAAAAATAGCCACTTGGTTATCGTCTACTTTGGCGCAAATACCACCGTTTGGGGTTAGGTCCCGGGTGTTGCATACGGTTGTCCAATTTTCCATGACTTTCTCCTAGTCAAAACATAAAACTAATAATCAATTTAATTAGGGTGATAGCCGACAGCAGTTTTCTTGGGCTGCGCCACTGTCGACTATCGATATTGGGTTTAGTTGTTACTGATTCACTCACCAACCATTCGGCTTACGAAACTTCCGTGACTTCGATTTGGTCAGCCTTGGTTAGCATTTCATCGCGTTGTGAATCTGAAGAAGAGCTCAAGCTCGGCTTAGGAAAACGCTGCTCTCGTTCTTTGATGAATGACAGGCTAGAGTCCATTTCTTCGCTGTTGATGTAGTGCTGGAAACGCTTCATTTTTTCAGGGTTTTCGATGGTGGTTTTCCACTCACATTGGTATTTTTCGATGTTAAGGGCGATATCGGCTTCAAGTTCTTCAGCAACGTTGAGCTTGTCTTCAATCACGACTTGCTTGAGGTATTCAATGCCGCCTTCAAGGTTTTCCATCCATACCGATGTACGCTGTAGGCGATCCGCGGTACGTGTGTAAAACATCAGAATGCGGTCGATGTATTGCAGCAGGGTGGTTTCATCAAGGTCGGTCGCGAAAAGGTCACCATGGCGAGGGCGCATACCGCCGTTACCACAGATGTAGAGGTTCCAACCTTTGTCGGTTGCGATAATGCCAAAGTCTTTTGATTGGGCTTCTGCACATTCACGAGTACAGCCAGAAACCGCAAACTTGATCTTGTGGGGTGAGCGCAAGCCTTTGTAGCGGTTCTCTAGTCGAATCGCTAAGCCAACACTGTCGTCGACACCGTATCGGCACCATGTGCTACCGACACACGATTTCACGGTACGAACTGACTTACCGTAGGCATGGCCCGTTTCAAAACCCGCATCAATCAGCTTTTTCCAGATGATTGGCAGTTCGTTAAGTTGCGCGCCAAACAAGTCGACACGCTGACCACCGGTGATCTTGGTGTAAAGGTCGAATTCTTTAGCGACTTCGCCAAGCACGATTAGTCTATCGGGTGTGATTTCACCGCCAGCAATACGCGGAACCACAGAGTAGGTGCCGTCTTTTTGCATGTTACCGAGGTAGATGTCGTTGGTGTCTTGCAGTTCTATGTGTTGATCTTCAAGGATGTAATCGTTCCAGTACGAAGCCAGAATCGAACCGACAGCCGGTTTACACACAGTACAGCCCAATCCGTTTCCGTGAGAATCTAACAGCTCATCGAAGGTCTTGATTTTGTTGACGCGGATGATGTCAGTTAGCTCTTGGCGAGAATACGCAAAGTGCTCACAGATATCGTTAGAGACTTCCACACCTAGGTTACTTAGCTCGCTATCGAGAACCTGTTTAGCAAGGGCAGAACAACCGCCACAACCTGTTGAAGCATTCGTGGTTTCTTTCAATGCAGCCATCGTGGTGCAACCCGCTGAAACCGCGTCTTTAATGTCGCCTTTGGTCACATCGAAACATGAACAAATCACAGCGCTATCCGGCAGAGCTTCAACACCCATTGCCGAACCTGAATCATCGGCCACGTTAGGTAAAATCAATACCGATGGGTTTTCAGGAAGGGGCATATCGTTTTGTTTGATTTGCAGTAGCGAACCGTAAGCCTCTGCATCACCGACCAATACTGCACCGACAATCTTTGTGCCGTCTGCCGAGATGATCAGGCGCTTATAAACTTGTTCAATTTCATCGTTGTAGGTATACGACTGAGCGCCTTCCGTCTTGCCATGTACTTCACCAATACTGGCCACATCAACACCAAGCAGTTTGAGCTTGGTGCTCATGTCGGCACCAGTAAATGCAGCATCGTCAGTGCCGCTGGAGACAATATGCGAAGCCGCGACTTTCGCCATGGAGTAACCAGGGGCGACTAAGCCGAAGATCTTGTTGTCCCAAAGCGCACACTCACCAATCGCATACACGTTGTCGATGTTAGTTTGGCAGTGATCATTAATCACGATGCCGCCACGTTCACCAATGGCAATATCAGAGCTGCGAGCTAGAGCATCTTGAGGGCGAATACCTGCAGAGAACACGATCATATCGGTTTCAAGGTGGGTGCCGTCTGCAAAGTTCATTCTGTAGCGAGCGTTCTCACCCGCGACTATCTCAGAGGTGGCCTTCTCGGTGTGAACTTGCACCCCAAGGTCTTCAATCTTTCTGCGCAGTAGGGCACCGCCACCGTCATCTAATTGAACGGCCATCAGGCGAGGTGCAAATTCAACCACATGGGTTTCCAAGCCAAGGTTTTTGACTGCGTTTGCGGCTTCTAAGCCAAGCAGACCACCGCCAATCACTACACCAGATTTGCTGCCTTTGCTAGATAGTTCAATGGCGTCTAGATCTTCGATGGTGCGATAAACGTGGCAGTGTTCTTGGTCGTTACCGGGAATAGGGGGAACAAAAGGGAATGAACCGGTCGCCAGAATCAAGGTGTCATAACTCTCGGTATGTCCCGATTCAGTCACAACGCACTTATTTTCAGTATCTAGTTGAGCGACTTTCGCGTTGAGAAGGTAATTGACGCCATTGCTTTGGTAATACTCTTCGCTGGTTAATGCCAAATCATCAGCATTTCCGCGCTTGAAGTAAGCGGTCAACTGAACACGGTCGTATGCCAACCTTGGCTCTTCACTGAAAGTAATAACATCAAACTCATCACTCTCTGATTGCAGGATGTTGTCGATAAATTTGTGTCCAACCATGCCGTTACCAACAACGACGATTTTCTTCTTGCTCATAATCCATTCCTTATTCTCGGCGTCACCATCACTAGCATCTAATTTCTAGTCGTTAGCAGATGAATACCGGGTTGAGATTCCACTCAATTCATAATCATCAAGAAAAACAAAAATGTTTTTTCTAAGTCTTGGTTTCTAGTGGAGCAAGGAGGGTGCCAGATTGCGAGTTGTTCATTTAAATAAAATTTAATCCATATATTTCAAATATTTAAAAATCTGAGGTGGCACGTAATTACCCCTAAAGTGGTATGTAAAATTTTTGTTAGATTTATATAAATGAGCATTTGTGGTGCAACTTTCTGCAAGATGGTGCAAAAGTTAAGTTTCTATCTTGGCTAAGTTCGATTTTGTTCAGCGTTGATATTTTTTATTTTATTAAGTTGTTGTTTTTTAAACGATAATATTTCAATTCGGTCGGCTGGTGTTAAGTGGCGTGCTATTTGCTTGGTTTGAGTTATTACAATTATGGATAATTGAGCGAGAAACGGATGACCGATTCAAACAGCGGCTGGATAAAATCAACCTGTGCTTATTGTGGTGTAGGGTGTGGAATAGAAGCGAGACCGACATCGCTAGGGAAACTAGAAGTACGTGGTGATAAAGACCACCCGTCAAATTACGGAAAGCTATGTACTAAAGGGATTGCGCTTGGCGACACCGTCACGCCTTTAGGACGCCTAACACAGCCTGCTCATATTCAGAATGAGCAAAAACAAGAGCTGGATTGGAACAATGCAACTCAGTTGGTCGCAGACAAATTCAATCAAACCATCGAAGAATTTGGGGCCGATTCGGTTGCGTTCTATGTTTCTGGTCAGCTGCTTACCGAAGACTATTATGTTGCCAATAAACTGATGAAAGGCTTCATCGGCAGTGGCAACATCGACAGTAACTCTCGCCTTTGCATGGCTTCAACCGTGGTCGGGCATAAGCGAGCATTTGGCGCAGACACAGTACCTGTCTGTTATGAAGATCTCGAGCAAGCCGATCTAGTCGTGATTACAGGCTCCAACCTAGCATGGTGTCACCCGGTACTTTTCCAAAGGTTAAGAGCCGCAAAACAAGCCAACCCTGCATTGAAAGTCATCGTCATCGACCCGCGTTATACCGACACCTGTGAAATCGCAGACATTCACTTGGCATTGGAATCAGGCTCAGACGTGGCGTTGTTTAACGGCTTATTAGGCTACCTCGACGATAACGACAAGCTAGATTCAGACTACATAGAAAACCACACTCAAGGCTTTACTGAGTCGATTCGATCTGCAACTCAATATCGTTACACCGAATCAGGCTGGGGCGACAAAAGTGTTCCTGAGCTCACAGGGTTATCAGAGCAGCAGCTAAAACAGTTCTACAGTTTGTTTGCATCGAATGAGAAGGTGCTGACCATTTACTCCCAAGGCGTGAACCAATCGACACAAGGGTGTGACAAGGTGAATGCCATTATTAACTGCCATTTAGCGACCGGAAAAATCGGCAAGCCGGGTATGGGGCCATTCTCAGTAACGGGCCAGCCGAACGCGATGGGCGGACGTGAGGTGGGCGGTTTAGCCAATACTTTAGCAGCGCACTTTGAATTTGGTGATCCGCAATCACACCAAACGGTGAGCGAGTTCTGGCAAACCGACAGCTTAGCCACACATGCGGGTTTAAAAGCGATTGACCTGTTTGATGCCATGAATGAAGGCAAAATCAAGGCGGTGTGGATCATGGCGACTAACCCAGTTGTGAGTTTGCCAGATAGCGAAAAGATCAAAGCCGCATTAGAGAAGTGCCCATTTGTGGTGGTGTCGGATTGTATTGCCGATACTGAGACCACTCGCTTGGCTGATGTGGTGTTGCCCGCGCAAGGGTGGAGCGAGAAGTCGGGCACCGTGACTAACTCTGAGCGTCGAATCTCACGCCAACGCCGTATATTACCAAGCCCAGGGGAAGCCAAACCCGATTGGTGGATATTAAAAGAAGTCGCGCAAAAAATGGGATTCAAAGAGCAATTCGAGTTCCGCCACGAAGGCGAGATCTTCAAAGAGTATTGCGAGATGACAGCGCTCGGCAATGAAACAGGTAAAGAGCGTGACTTGTGCTTAATTGGACTCACGCAACTGGATGAGAAAGGTTATGGCGAACTCACTCCACAGCAATGGCCAGTATTAGAGTATCAACCAGAGATCATTGAGCAGCGCATGTTCACCAATGGCGAGTTCTTTACTGAATCAGGCAAAGCGCAGTTTATTGCAGTTGAGCACGACAAACCGATTGCCGATACCAGCCTGGAATTCCCGCTTATCATGAACACAGGTCGAATCCGAGACCAATGGCACACTATGAGCCGCACAGGTTTGGCGGCAGGCTTAGGTGAACACACCCCAGAACCGTTTGTCGCCATGCACCCAGATACGGTTTCAGAACTGAACTTGGATGAATTCGGGCTAGATGCGTTTAACCACGCGACCATTAATCCTGTGGTGAAAGTGCGCAGCGCACAAGGGGAGTGCCAAGCCCGCTTAGTAGTGACCAAAGAGATGCGCCGTGAACAAGTCTTCATGCCGATTCATTGGAACGCACCGACCGCCAAAGACAGCAAACCATGCGACCTGATCTTGCCGCATACCGATGCGGCATCAGGTCAGCCAGAGTTCAAACATACCCCAGTAGTGGTTGAACCATGTGGTTATCGCAGTGAAGCCGCCTTGGTCAGCGACAAGGTGATGGACTGCAGTGGCTTTGATTACTGGGTACGCCAAAGAGTGGAGGGCGGTTTTCTGTATCGCATCTCATCATCCAAGAACCCAATGGAGCTGGTGATTCAACTGGCCAACACACTCGATGCCTTGCCAGAACCTAACGCTGAGGCAATCAAGTCACTCCATTACCACGGCAATAAGTCATTCAAGAACTACGGTTCTGCCAAACTGGGTCAGTCTGGCGTAAAGCAAGCCTTTGTGGTGAACAGTAAGCTAGACCATCAAAGCATCGACTGGCTAGTGGAGTGCCTAACCCGAGAAGCCGATGAAGAGTTTGAAGCCGAGTTTTTGAGTACCATGGCGAAGTAGTTACTGCCTCTCACTTATCCATACCTATAACAAAAACGCCGACAATCATGTCGGCGTTTTTGTTTGAAAACGCGATTCCCAAGATAAAACCTTCATTGCCTGAACTGCGGTGTACTCACATATTGGGGAGTTTTCTGCATTTTGCCGAAACTATATGGAAAATTTCTGCTTTTTGTCATGTTTGATACGAATAAAAGTAGGTAAGATGATGTTATTAAATGAGTTATTTGGCTAAGTGCAGCGAGTCTTGGAAACTAGACAGAATTGTTTCAGGGACAAAATGCAGAATTATTCTGTCTAATATAGCTGTTGAACTAAGCCGCTTCGCGGAGGGCTTTCCTCTCACTTACCTGATAGAC